>JBEULM010000046.1 GCA_041287335.1 Hydrogenobacter sp. | reverse complement strand
TGGATAGGTCTTTGAAGAACCTGTCTGATGAGCGGTATGAGTGCCTCAGGAGTAAGGCACTGGGCTTACTGTCTGGAAATCCTTATTTCAGGGGGTTTTCAGGCACAGTCCTAAACCCGATGCATAGATAGATGTCTATAAGTGGGATATCTGTCTATGCAAAGGGATACTCTTAACTTAAGATATATGGAGTTAGCGGGGGCTATGGTAAGCCTAAATACCGCCAGCCGTGTCATAGGCTTACCTGAAAAAGGCGGGATACAAATAGCACGGCCTGAGCTGTACAGTTTTGTACAGCTTAGCTAACCGGGGTTAGAGATGAAGAGATTATTTTTGTGGGTTGTCACTGTCTTTATCTTCTCCTGTGGTGGTGGAGGAACTCAAGGTGGTAATCCTTCAGTTTCTCTCTATTTTACTGACGATATGAGTATGTACCCTTCCATACTTGTTAAAGTGTACGAAGTCAACCTTTGCTCCGATAATCAGTGTCAGCAAAAGGTTAATCTTTTCTCAAACCAAGGAGGGCTTGAGGTAGATCTTGCAAAACTCAGTGGTGTGCTTGAGTACATAACAACAACAGGTATACCTCAGGGAACTTACAACAGGCTTGAAGTAGTAATGGATAAAAACCTCACCATAACGGATAACAGTCAACAAACACATCAGGCGGTTTTTGTAAATTGGGATTCAAACAACCCTAACAAACCCAACACTGTACAATGTCCTACAGACAGATGTTATATAAGGTTCAACGGAGTTGTTCAACCCTTCGCTACTGGAAAGCTCGTCGTTGATTTCGTACTTAAAGACTTTGATGTAAACACATCAACCAATCCGTGGCAGGTGACACAAGTAAGGATGATGCCCCTTACACCTCAGGATATACAAGGCAAAATTTATGACAATAAGTTATACGTAAGCGTGCTAAATGTGAGTGGAAATAGCTTTACAGGTACTTGGATGGGAAAAACTTACACTATCAATTTAACCTCAAATACCGTCTGCGAGATAAATGACGTAAATTATTTCGCAAGCGCATGTGTAGGTAAAATAGGTGTAGGTATGTGTGTTGAAGTAAAAGTTTTAGAAGATCCTTCCGTGTCAACAACTTTGACAGCTATAAAGGTGGAAAACGAAAATCCGGCTAAATGTATGATGACCTCATCTACTATGCCACAACCACCTATGCACCCATTTGAGTTAAAGGGAATCGTAGTTAACAAAGATTCAAGCGCATTCACCTTAAACACCTACAGTAGTCCTATAGGCGTAACAGAAAACACATACTGCGAGTATCAAAAACACACATACATGACAGGCTATGCTTGTCTAACAAACCTCCAAACAGGTTGGCTTGTGGAAGTAAAGATGTCTAACAACCAGGCTATAAAAATAGAGAGAGAGTACTGATATTTGGTAAAATTAAGTTTATGAGTCTATGCATACCTGTGGATTATGAGTTTGCTGATAAGATCAGTGTCAGTAAACACTTCGGTAGGGCGGATGCTTTTGCGATAATAAGGGACGATGGAACTTACGAGCTTTATCAAAATCCATTAAAGACCGTCGGTAAGTTAAAGATACTGGGTGATTCATTAACCAAGAAAGATGAGTGCAGAAGGTATAGTAAGACAGGAGAGCTAATCAATATCTTAAAAAAGCAGGGTGTTAACAAAATTATGGTAAAGCGCATAGGAGACAGAATGAAGAAATTCCTTTTGGACGAAGGTATAGCGGTAATAGAAGCTCCTGAGGGGATTGCAAATTTTGAAGAGATGATAAAACTGTTGACATATACCAAATAATTTGGGATAATTCTCAGAAAGATGTCTGTGAAATTCGGTACTGATGGCTGGAGGGCTATAATAGGAGAAGATTTTACTTTTGAAAATATCAGAAGGCTTGCTGTTGCCCACGCTAAGGTTTTGGAGCGTAAGGGGAAGAGAAAGGTGATTATCGGTTACGACCACAGATTTATGTCGGAGAAATTTGCTGAGGAGGTATTCAAAGTATTTAAAACTTTTGGATTTGAAGCATACATGACAAATAAAGCCTGCACAACTCCTATGGTATCTTTTGCTATCAAGTATATGGGATTTGAAGGTGGGGTTATGATAACTGCTTCCCATAATCCTCCTGAATATAACGGCTACAAGATAAAGGACAGTTTTGGAGGTTCGGCAACGGAAGACTTTGTAAGAGAGGTTGAGAAAGAGTTTGAACTAAACAGAGAAATCAAAACGGATAAGGTTAAACCTGAATACCTGAACGTGTGGGGAGAGTATATAAGGAAGGTGAAAGATTTTGTGAGCTGGGAGCTTTTTTGTGAAAAAGATATGTTTTTAATTCATGATGCTATGTACGGATCTTCAGTAAATACTTATTCGCAAGTCCTTGCGGGAACTAAGGTAAATACCTTATCTATAAGAGCATACAGGGATCCTCTCTTTGGAGGTCACGCTCCTGAGCCTGTAGAAGTGAACTTGGCACCGCTTATGGAGAAAGTCAGAGCTGTAGGTGCCGATTTAGGAATAGCCAATGATGGTGATGGGGATAGGGTAGCCTTAGTGGACCAAAGGGGTAGGTTTGTGAATACACAGATCGTGTATGCTCTTTTGCTTTATCACCTTTTAAAAAATAAGGGAATAAGGGACGGTATAGTTGTGAAGACAGTATCAACAACTTACCTCGCAGACAGGATATGTCAAAGAGAGGGAGTTCAGTTAAAAGAAGTCGCAGTAGGTTTCAAAAACATAAATGAAGTGATACTTAAAGAAAGAGTAATATTCGGAGGCGAAGAAAGTGGTGGATACGGTATAGTGCATTTTCTTCCTGAAAGAGATGGACTTTTCTCCGGTCTTAACCTTATTGAGCTTCTCCTTCTGAAGGGCAAAACCCTTTCGGAAGTTGTTGAAGAGATATTCCAGACGTACGGCACAGCGTATTACAGAAGATACGATATGCACGCACAGAGTGAAAAAAAGAAAAGACTTTCTGATCTTATGCTCCACCCACCCGAGAAGCTATCAAATTACAAAGTGAAGTCTGCAAATACTAAAGATGGACTTAAACTCATCTTTGAAAATGACGGATGGATACTCTTTAGGGCTTCTGGCACAGAACCTCTCATAAGGATATATACAGAAATGCCGACACAGGAGGATGTAGATAAAGTTCTAAAAGAGGGCGTGAGTTTACTTGAGGGATGATTTATGCCTAAGATTGTGTGTGTTGTTGGATATCACAATACGGGAAAAACAACCCTTATAGAAAAAATATCAAAGGAACTTACGGCAAGAGGTTACAGAGTGGGATACATCAAGCATGATCCAAAAGGTCATGGTGTTACGGACAAAGAAGGTAGCGATTCGTACCGTATTTTCCAGGTTCTGGATAGGGTAGCTCTATTGGGAAAGGGTAAACTCACCCTTTGGGAGAAGGTACAAGACGATCCTATCAGCGTAGTGGAAAGGTACTTTTCTGACTTTGATGTAGTCATACTTGAGGGATGGAAGAGTCTAAAGGGGTTGAAGAAGATAGTAATGGGTGATCTTTCTGTTGAGGGCTTTCGTGTTGATCAAAGTGTGAGCCTTGAAGATGTTATAGGTTATATTATGCTTTGATGAAGTTGGGAATTTTTGATTCTGGAGTAGGTGGACTTACTGTCTTGAAGGAAGTTAAAAGGGCATTTCCCAATGTTGACATAATTTATTTGGGTGACACGGCGAGAGTACCTTACGGAGGAAAGTCCAAAGATACTATAATACGATACAGCCTTGAGTGCGCTCAATTTCTCATGAGGTTTGATATTGATCTTCTCATAGTTGCCTGCAACACTGCAAGCTCTTATGCCCTTGATATACTTAAGGATGAGTTTGGTATACCCATCTTTGGTGTTATAGATCCCGGGGTCAAAAAAGCCTTAGGAGTTTCAAAGACCAAGATCATAGGTGTAATCGGAACAAAAAGCACCATAGCAAGTGGAGAGTATCAAAGAAAACTTGCGCAGGCGGGAAGCGTGGTTTATGCAAGAGCTTGCCCTCTTTTTGTGCCTCTGGTAGAGGAAGGGATAACGGATGGAGAGATAGCGGATAAAGTGGTTGAATTTTATCTGAGTGAACTCAAGCAGATCGGCATAGATACGCTCATACTTGGCTGTACTCATTATCCTCTACTTTTAAAGCCTATAAAGAGATACATGGAACACATACATATAGTGGATTCTGCAAGCTCACTGGTAGAGGAGATAAGCCCATACGTCAAAAATGAGGGAAGTTCAAGCCTTAGGCTCTTTTTCACTGATCACTCCCCAAGCTTGGGAAGTCTCGTGGATCTTATTCTCGGTAAAGGAAACAAACTGGAACTTGCCCCAATGCTTTGCAGTCTTTAGCTCCTGCAGAAAACCTTTTCTAACTTTTTCAAAAAACGCCTTTACATTTTCCTCTCTGTAGTCCGCGTAAGTCCAATATAGGGGTCTGAACCTTCCGTAAAGGAAGAGATACTCTATCTCTGCGTACACACCCTTTCCTAAATAAAACCTACCACCTCGCTTCTTTGAGGAGGATAAAACGAGATGACTTTCGTCTACATACCCAGGATCTATGTTTAGCAGTCTTTTACCTTTTGGTGAAAAGTTTTTTTCTTTGTTTATAGCCCAGAGTTTGAAATCCAAAAGATTCTCTTTTTTCATTAAACCTTTCAAAGATAGGAAGATTTTCAAAAGCCCTTCGCCCATCTCTTTGGAATAGTATTTTTGAATGGATTGAAGAACAAAAGCCTGTGAAAGTTCCTGTACAGGCAGTTCTCTCAGAAACTCCATTAGAATATGCTCTTCTCTATAAATTACGGAGAGGATCGGTCTGGCAAGTTCCAAAGCAGTTCCCTCACAAGTTCTTTCTTTTTCATTTTGAAAGCCCTTTCTCCCAATTTAAAAAGCCCAAAGGCGAGTAAGATTTTATCATCCACCAAAAAGCCTTCCCTGTTGTTTTCCAAAAGTGTTAATACCTTCTTTGTTTCTTCTTTCGCTCGGCTCAAGCTTAGTTTTCTGACTATATGAAGCGTATGTTCCATTTTACTCACGAGATCCATATTTTTCAATATTTCTAAAAGGGATTCCACTTTTGAACCCACAGAAGGTGGCAAAATATACTCCTCCTGCATGATCCTTTTGAGGAGGTTCGCTCTTAGATGACCTATACCCTTTATACCGCTAAGCGGTGCATACTCAATGGTAAGTCCATACTTAACAGCATGCGCTATGGCTATCATCTCTTTATCACTCAGCTCCCACATACCAAGCTTTTTAAGTTCGGTAAGCATCCTAAGGAGGTGTAGTACATCGGTACTCAAATAGGAAAACTCACCAGGAGGGCTTGATACGTTGGGATACTTAAGGGTTAGTCCTTCCGTATAGAAGATAAATTGGTCCGTATTGTCTTGGAAACATTTGTGACCACAAAGTGATAGCTTGCTTATTATGTAGTGTGTATCTTCTTCAAAGCTCTCACCGCTTTTCACAAAGTCGTATAACGTATCGAATCTCTTCATATGCAAAAGCGGTCTCACAATGACAAGAGGATCTAATCCCAAAGATAGCCTCCTTAGAAATTCCTCAAATTTCGTAGGAGGAATACCACTTTTTACACAGTAAAGCGCCTTCTGGGTCAGTTTTTCTCCCTGCAGATATCCCCTTTCATGGAGGAAATCCACTATGTGTCTCAACTGGATCTTTTTTATGTTACGGTAAGAGTATGTCTTGTTAAGAAATTTCTCATAATGTTTGCCTTGGTATAAAAATCCCAAAAGGATAAATAGACTAAGTACATCTGTGTTCATCCTCTGAGATATATGCATATCTATGGAAAGTTCCATAGTTCTCTCTATCTGATCTTTTAGCTTTTCTACTTTCCCCCCGTATGTGAGTATGTGGGAATAACCTACATCTTTTATTCCCAGCCTTCCTGCACGTCCTTCCATTTGAAGTACGTCAAGGAGATCCGGAATACATCTCCAAGTTCCTCTTTCTGGAAAGATACGCACGAGTATCACAACACGATCCGCAGGAAGGTTAAGCCCATAGGCGAGCGTCTGGGTGGCTATCAATTTCTTAAGTCTTCCCTCTCTAAAAGCCTTCTCTATCTCCTCCCTCTCTTCTTTTGGAACATCAGCATTGTGAAAAGCTATCTCAGGTTCACGATCAGGGTGAGCCTCAAAAGGTGTTGTCCTGTTCATTATGCCTATCTTTTCATCCTTTGCCACTTCAAGCATTTTCCACCCGAGTTTCTTTTGGGGTACAAAGATGAGAACCTTTTCATTATTACCGCTAAGCTCAAAGATGCTATTTAAAAGTCTTGCTGAGATCTGGTAATCCCTGTTCTCATACTTTCTTATTGGTGAAAATTCAGTGAGAGGTCTTATCTCCCTCAAAAGAGGAACTGGTCTCCATTCGCTATGTATTACAAAATCGGCTTTTATCCACCGAGCTATGTCCTCATAAGATGGTAAGGTAGCTGAAAGTCCAAGTAGGGTTATATCTCTGTCCAAAGTGTACGTTATAGCCTCTTCAAGTATCCACCTTTTGGTAATCTGATGTATTTCGTCAAATATTACGCAGGATACATCCTGAACCCAGTCTGATCCGTTTCTGAGAGCATAAACTAAGTGTTCGTAAGTACTTACTATAACATCACCTTTCACTTTTTTATAGTTTTCCAGTATGCTCTCGCCAGTTCTTATCTCTACTAAACCCGGATAGTATCTTTTGAGTTCTAAAGCTTTCTCATAAACGAGGGATCTTGTGGGTGCTGTATAGACCTTTTTGCCTTCTCTGTTTTTCATAAATAGATAAGCTATCAAGCTTTTCCCTGCAGATGTAGGCGCACACACGAGGGCATTTCCACCTTTATACTTGTAATAGAAGAGGCTTTGAAGAGGGTTTAACAGCTCGTAAGGGATCTTTTCGTCCACCTCTTTGCTTGCAACGAGGGGAAGTTCCCTAACCTGGATTTCCTCTTGATATCTAAAAAGTAATCTACCGCACGGAGGATTAAGGCTGTAGTTGCTTTCCCGCAGGACTATCAAAGTTTTTCCCATAACTTTTCAAACTGCTTTAGCTCCTGATCAAACCTAAAGCTTAAATCAGGAACAAATCTTAAGTTGAGCCTCTTTAAGAGGATACTCTTTATGTATCCCTTTGCAGACTCAAAAGCTTTCTGCACTTCCTTTTCTGCACCCTCAGGTATGGTAGTAAAATAAACCACCGCGTATCTTCCATCTTGAGAAAGTTCAAGCCTCGTTATCACAGCCATTGTGAGCCTGGGATCACGAGCTTCTTTTAAAAGACCGGCTATCTCCTCCTTGAGGAGGCTGGCGAGCTTTTCCCTTTTTCTACTCATTTCTTTTAATTTAAACCTCCGCACCTTCAAGAGAATTTGCACATTGACACGTTCTCTCGTCAGTAAGATTCTTTATAAAGTGAGTAAGCACGATCTTTAACTCCTCCCCTTTTTTCTTCATAAGACTTATCACTTCATCACTGGTCAATCTGTAACTCGCTATACCTGCAGCAGGATTTGTGACTATACAGAGGCTACAATAACACATGGCAAGCTCCTTTGCGAGAACGACTTCCGGATAACCTGTCATACCAACCACATCACCGCCAAGCCTTTCTATAGCTCTTATTTCGGAAGGTGTCTCAAATCTCGGACCTTCAGTACATGCGTAAACCCCTTCTCTATGGAAAGGCAGTCCAAGTTTTTCAAGTACAGAGCAGATCACATTCCTCAATTGGGGACAGTATGCTTCAGACATATCCACATGTACTACCCTTCCCTCTCTCAAAAGCTTAGCAACCTTGTCCTCACCTGATACTTTGTGGGAAAGCTTACCCTCGTAGAAAGTGCTTTCCCTACTTTTAGTAAGGTCTATAAAGTCGTTCACCACTACATAATCACCTGGGCGAAGGTCCCCTTTTATACCTCCAACCGCTGAAAGGGAAAGGATTCTATCTACTCCCAATTCCCTAAAAGCCCAAAGGTTAGCTCTGTAAGGTACAAGATGTGGAGGATATACGTGTCCTTTGCCGTGCCTTGAAAGGAAGGCTATTTTTCTTCCTTCTAACTGGAATATGACTATAGGAGAAGATGGCTCTCCGAAAGGTGTTGAAAAGGTTACCTCTTCAAGCTTTTTAGCGCTTTCCAGATTGTAAAGACCACTTCCTCCTATGATTCCAAGCATTCTATTATTTTAGCTTCTCTCTCCCTTTACCTTTTAGTAATCTCAGCTGAGGTCTTGCGATGGCGAGATCTCCATCTGGCACATCCTTAGTTACTACAGAGCCTCCCGCAATGTAGGAAAAGTCACCTATTTTGAGTGGAGCTACAAGTAAGGAGTTACTACCTATAAAGGCACCACTTCCCACGTGCGCCTCGTACTTTTTCTTTCCGTCAAAATTGGCAAAGACCACACCTGCACCTATGTTCGTACCATCACCTATATGGGCATCTCCTATGTACGCAAGGTGCTTTGCTTTCACATCCTTACCTATAGCGGACTTTTTCACTTCCACAAAGTTTCCTATCTCACTTTTTTCACCTATTACGCACTCGTTTCTCAAATGCGCGAAAGGTCCTATGCGAGCATCGTCCATAATTCTTGAGTCTTTAATTATAGAGTAGGGTTCTAACACTACACCACTTCCGAGTGTAGAGTTTATCACTACACACCCCCTTCCTATGACGCAACCCCTACCTATCTTCGTCTTGCCCGACAGTGTCACATCAGAATATATCTCCACATCACCTTCTAAAACCACATCTGGATCTATCCATATACTCTCGGGTTGATGTAAGGTATTTCCTTTCTCAGCCCAATATTGAAGGATTCTCAGTCTTACAACATTTTCTGCTATAGCAAGGTCCCATCTTGTATTTACTCCCATTATCTCCGATGCATCCTCAGCCATAAAAGTTCTCGTCTTGTATCCTCTCTGGTACATGATCTTAAAAACATCCGTCAAATAAAGCTCGCCTGTCTTTTCGCTCGGCTTTATATGGAATATACACTCTATAAGGTGTGGTGCATAAAAAATGTACACACCTCCGTTTACCTCATTTACCTTTTTCTCTTCAAAGCTCGCCTCTTTCTCTTCGGTTATCTTTATAACATTGCCTTCGCTGTCTTTAATAACCCTGCCGTAGCCAGTGGGATCCGGGAGAAAACCAGTGAGAACTACAGCACTCAGCGTAACATTTTCGTACTCTTTAACCATATGGATGAACCTTTCCATATTTTTGAGGGTTTGGGACTTTATCAGAGGAGTGTCGGCGTTAATCACAAGGAGGTATCCATCGTAGGATCTCCACATGTCAGCGGAAGCTATAAGCGCGTCAGCTGTACCTCCTTTCGGGTTACTCTGATAGTAAAAGCTGACAGCTTCACTTTCTATGGCTTTTTTTACCTCTTGTGCCATATGACCTACTACTATGGCTATGTTCTCTGCAGAGCTGTTTTTTACAGCCTGTAGGACATACCAGATCATAGGTTTGCCTAAGATGGTATGAAGTACCTTGTTTTTTTCGCTTCTGAATCTACTTCCCACTCCTGCTGAAAGTATGACCGCCTTCATCCTTTACCTCCTGCATCTCTTGCAACTCCTCTCCTGCTTGTCCTTATAAATTCTACAAGATTCTTAATCTCTTCATACTGTCCAAAATCTTTTAAAAGAAGTTCCGTGGCTTCTTTTCTTAACATACCGCTCCTAAAGACTATCTTGTATGCTCTCTTTAAAGCGTTTACCACTTCCTTTTTAAAACCTCTCCTCTCCAAGCCTATGGTATTTATCCCATAAAGGAGTGCGTGCTGTCCGGAGGCTCTGGTATAAGGTGGGATATCTAAAGAAACCCCTGAAAGCCCGCCTACCATGGCGTAAGCCCCTACCCTTGCCCATTGATGTACTGCGGATAGTCCACCTATAAAAGCATACTCACCTACTTCAACATGACCCCCTAAGGTAGCACAGTTTGCCATAATAACCCCTTTTTTTACAATGCAGTCGTGTGCTACATGCGCATACGCCATGAGCATCACATCATCTTCCACGACAGTTCTCATGATGCCTATGGCTGTTCCCCTATGTATGGTCACATACTCTCTTATTATGACACGATTGCCTATTAATACCTCACTCTCTTCACCTGCATACCTAAGATGCTGAGGCTCTTCGCCTATCACAGCACCATCGTATATCCTGCATCCTTCCCCTATGGTTACCCTACCTTTTATGCTCACTCTGCTTCCTATCTTTGTGCCTTTGCCTACGATCACATCACCTGAGATTAGGCTGTAAGCTCCTACTTCCACATCCTCATCCAACTGAACATTTCCCGTTATCAAAGCGGTAGGGTGTATCTTACTCATCGGTACGCCTCTTTGATAGGTATTTTCTTAGCATGTCAAGGGCTATTTGGGTGGAGAGAAATCTATTTGCGTTTCTACTTTTTTTCAGATGATGCCTTTGTACTATAACTTCACTATCAGTTCCTAAACCTACAAAAGTGAGACCTACCGGCTTTTTGGGTGTACCTCCATCCGGACCGGCTATACCCGTAATAGCCAAAGCTATATCCGCATCTGTCTCCTCAAGCACACCAACGCACATAGCCCTGCAGACCTCTTCGGAGACAGCTCCAAATTCTTTCAAGAGGTTCTCCTTTATACTCAAAAGCTTGGTCTTAAGCTCATTGGCATAAACTACAAAACCTCCCAAAAAGACATCGGAACTCCCCGGTACATTTACGAGCCTTGCTGACAAAAGTCCACCCGAACAACTTTCAGCAACGGCAAGCTTGAGTCCATCCTTTTTTAGCATTCGGATAACTACTTCTTCCATCTCCACCAAGCTGTCCGCATAAACAAACTCCCCTATATCTTCCTGTGCTTTTATTTTCTCCTGCTCCACCTCAAAGTATAGATCAGCCCCTCCGAGCCATTTTTTGTGTCTGTAGTGTCTGAGCTTCTCTTCAGGAAGCCCAAAAGTTCTCAGAATGTAAAGAGGATTTCTCTTTTTCTTTATGCACACGCTCACTATCATTCCAGAACCTCAAATCTGTAATAAGGTTGTTTGAGAAACCTTCCCACACTCACTCCAGGGTCAAAAGGTTGGTACTCCTCATAAGAAGAGGATATAAAAATTACGTGTTCGGCTACATTAGGTGTAACGTTCAGTCTAAACTCACAACCATTTATGGGTAAGCTACCTTTCAATCCTAACTCTTTTGCGGTTTTTTCGTTTATATATGCCACCTGATACTTCTCCATATCGTGTGTCCAAGTATGCCAATGCCCTAATTCCTCCACAAGCCCACTATCCGTATAGATATATATGCCATTTTTGAAAGCTTCATCTTCGTAAGATAAGGGAAGATTCTCCACGGTGGGAAGCTTTAAATCCTGTATACCCTCCCTTTTTAGCTCTTCGTAATCCACACCATAACTTTTGAGAAACTCTCCCACATTCACATCCACCTTGAAAACTTCGGAGAGAAACTCGTAGGGATTTACGTAACCATCTCTACTTAAAGTTTTGGGGCTGTATGTTAAAAAGCCAAAGCCGTGTCTGTAGTTTATAAAATCCCTTTCTGTAAAGTTTTGGGTAGGTAAAACAAGATGGGCGTAATGAGCTGTAAGGTTTGGAAAGAGCGTAAAATGAAGAACGAACTTATTTTTTAGCTTCTCAAGATGATCATCTTTTAAGAATCTCAGGGCGTTTCCAAAAACCACGAGGCTATCAAACTCATCAAGTGCATCGCACAACTCTTTTATACCTTTTGATGGGAAGGGCATAATGTCACCTACAAGGGCATAATCTATCCTAAACTTGGTTCTCGCTTCCTTTAAAAATTTCAGAATCTTATTTTTGAAAGGTGAAGCAATCATACAGGAACCTATAAGCACAAGGGAAGGTTTTATAAGTTGTAAATTCCTCTTCAGCGAGCGAGCGTGTGGATCATTTGACTCAACATCAAGTGTTCCCTCAAGTAAATGCACTATATCATAAGGTGACAGAAGATGAGATTCTTTTGCTTTTGCACAAACTGTACCGAACTTTGAAGACATAACGTACAGGTAAGACCCCTTTTCTACAGCGTCCACTATCCACCTTGTGGACATAACTTCAGAAAATACGGGATCAGCTTCAATAGATAATATGAACCTTCTATCTTTCCAATCCTGAGGTCTCAAACTTGAAGCTCTAAAAGGCACATAAGGAGCATCGCTAAAGACAAGATCCGTTATTTTACTCGCAAGTATATACTCTTCCAGTCCGGCTGACCTGTCAAGCAGGAAGGCTAACCTTTTTCCAGTTAGCTTTTCTTTTGCTACAATCAGAGCCTCCTCAATGGGTATCTCTCTGTAACTCTCACCCTCTTTTAGATAAGCTCCCTTTAGCCGTAGTGGATTTGTGTCTAAAGCTTGTATATAAGTTATACCCTTCGTACATAGGCTTCCCACTCCGTTAGGATCAGCGGGATGCCCGTAAAGATCTACAATACGGCCCCTCTTGGTATAGAGTATGTATCCACAGGAACATCCGCATCCTGCACATAGCCCGCAACTCTGTTTGTCAAAACTCTTGACCGTCAGCGGTACATTTGTAGGACTCAAACGCATATCAAATCCTTTCAGCAACGGTTTCAACTGCTGATAGCACGCTCTGTATTATGTAACTTACTTCCTCATCCGTCAAGTAAGGATGTACGGGTATAGAAAAAACTTCATTTTTGAACAAGGAAGCCTTCTCAAGTGGGAGACTTTCCACATTTCGTATCTCATTAAGTAGGTAAGTATAATAAACTCTCGCATCTATACCCCTTTCTTTAAGATGCTTTATTATTCTGTCTCTTTCGTGATGTCTGAGGGTATAAAGGTGATACACATGATGAGCACCATCTCTCTCCGCAGGCGTGATTAAAGAGGTGTTAAAGTGCTGTGTGTATTTTTGAGCTATCTTCCTTCTTCTTTCGTTTCTCTCCTCAAGGTGCTTGAGTTGTATGTGTCCTATTGCCGCCTGAAACTCGGTTATCCTTACATTGAAGGCGGGATGATCTCCAAAATCTATCCACTTTTTTACCTCCTTTGCCAGTTTTTCATCATTCGTAGCTATAATTCCACCCTCCCCCATAGGGACGTTTTTTGATGCATAAAAGCTAAAAGCCGAAAGCTGTCCCCACGCTCCCGCCTTTTTACCTTTAAAACTTGCTCCGTGAGCCTGTGCGGCATCTTCAAGAACGATAAGACCATGCTTTTCAGAAAGATACATAATATCCTGCATATTGGCTGTTTGCCCGTAAAGATGCACTGGAATGACTGCAACAGGTTTATATCTCTTTATCGCATCCTCAAGTTGAGAAATGTCCATAGTATAATAATCATCCACGTCCACGACAACCGGAATACCACCAGCCAGAAGTACAGCATCCACCGTTGCCATAAAGCTCATGGCGGGTATAACAACCCTTTTACCTTCAATCCCCATAGCCTTTAAAGCTATAAAGAGGGCAACCGTGCCTGAACATACGCTGAAAGCATATTTAACGCTTAGGTATCGTGCAAAATCTTCTTCAAACTTTCTTGTCCATTCACCTCTCGTTATCTGCCTGCTCTCAAGTATACTGATAAGTGCGCTTTTCTCCTCTTCTGAAAACTTAGGCTCAATTATCCTGATCATCTGTCTTATTATAAGGCAAAACCAATTAAAATATTGTACGATGCGTATATTTTCCCTTGATACATCCTTCTCTTTCCTGAACTTTTCCGTTATAGAGGATGGAAAGCTAACTTTCCTGTGTTATTTAGACAACTCAAAGAAGACCCTTGAAAATCTACCTAAGGTGCTTTCTGACTATTATATAAAGCCTCAAGATTACCATGCTTACGCTGTTTCCATAGGTGTAGGATACATCACTTCCGTTCGCATAGGTATAACCTTTATAAAGAGCTGGGCTTACCTCTTTAAAAAACCTGTGGTCGGATACGAAAACCTATACATAATGGCGCGCTATACACAGGTAAGCTTTCCCAAAGTGCCTTGCCTAAAGGTAAGTAATACTATCTTTTATAGGGTAATCAAAGAAGATACAATGTCTCGGATAAAAGTGGGAGAATACACAACTGAAGGAAACGTGATAAGTCTGAAGGCACACAATGTAAAAGGTAGCACTGTAATTCTTGAATTTTTCCCTTTTTCAGCTTATGGTGGGCTTTACGCTTATGAAAAGCTCTCTTCAGGCTTTTCAGGTGACGATCCTCTCTTTTTAGAACCCATCTATGTGGTAAAAGAATGAAGTATAATGTATTTAGTGCGCAGGTTTTTGATTTTCTTTCTTGGTGCTTTATTTTTAATTTCCGCCTTCGTGGTCTTTGCCCTTTTTATCTTATCTACTGATCTTCCCTCGGTTGATAAACTCAAGGATTGGAAACCACCTGAAGCGACACTTATATACGACTACAAAGGAAGAATCTTCGGTGATGTGGCGGTTCAAAGACGGTATTACGTACCTCTCAAGGATATACCCCTTTACGTTAGGGAAGCCTTCATATCAGCAGAGGACAGAAACTTTTACAGGCATTTTGGTATAGATCCTACCGCTGTGCTTAGGGCTTTGATAGCAAACATAAAGGAAAGAGAGATAGCACAGGGAGCGTCCACCATAACCCAACAGCTCGCAAGAAATCTCTTTTTAACGCCCGAGAGGAGTTTTAAAAGAAAGATAAAAGAGATGCTCCTCGCTATTAAGATTGAGAGGACCTTCAGTAAAGATAAGATACTTGAGATGTACCTGAATTACATATACCTCGGGCAAGGTGCGTACGGTGTTGAAGCCGCTTCAAGGATCTATTTTGGCAAGCACGTAAAAGATCTTACTTTGGATGAGGCTGCGTTGCTTGCTGGACTTCCCAAAGCTCCTACCAAGTACAACCCATTCAGAAATCCAGAAAAGGTGAAAGAGAGGAGAAATTACGTACTTCAGAGGATGTATGAAGATGGGTATATAACGCGAGATGAACTCATACGATACTCCTCCATGCCTGTGAAGGTAAAGCTTGAAAACAGGTATTATGGTATGGATTACTTTCTCGATTACGTAAAAGATTACTTAGTTGAAAAATATGGGGAGGCTGTGTTAGCAGGTGGTTACAAGGTATACACTACCATAGATAGGGATCTCCAAATGCAAGCGAGGGAAGCTGTCAAGAGAGGTGTCATGAGGGTAGCAAAAGCTAACGGTATACCCTTTTTACCCGACGATCCTTACGAAGTGCAGAAAAAATACGAAGAGCAGAAAGTGGATCTAAAGCCATGGAAAATATACATAGGCAAGGTTTCACAAGTAGACAGCAACGAACTCAAAGTTACGGTTAAAGATTACGAGTTTAGTGTGCCGAGAAATCAGCTGCCTGTAGAAAAGGGGGATTACGTGCTTGTGAGATTTGTGAAAAAGGGGAAGAAAGGGGAGATAGGAGCTGAGGTATTGCCAGATCTTGAAGGGGCGCTTGTGTCCATAGATGCAAAAACTGGAGCTATAAGAGCTATGGTAGGTGGATACTCTTATTTGAGAAGTTCATATAACAGAGCCGTCTATGCCAAGCGTCAGCCGGGTTCTGCCATAAAACCTATAATATACCTTGCAGCGCTTATGAAAGGTTATACGCAAGCTTCCACCATAGACGCCACACCCAAAAGCTTCTTTGATCCTTCAAAAGGAAGGGAGTGGACACCTAAGAATTATGAAGGGGAGGAGTATGGGATGGTAACTTTGCGTACAGCTTTAGCAAAGAGCATAAACACAGCAACAGTCAATCTTCTATCTGAGATAGGCTTTGATATGCCTATTGAGGTAGGAAGAAGCCTCGGTATTGATCTAAAACCATACTACTCTATGGCTCTTGGTAGTATAGAGGTCACACCCCTTGAACTCACCTCTGCATACCAAGCTTTCGCTGACTTAGGTATGAAATGTCAACCTTACTTTATAGAAAAGATAATCTCTCCAGACGGTAGAGTTATAGAGAGCAATCAACCCAAATGTGAGCAGGTTTTACCTCCTCAGGAAGTCAGAGTACTTGTGGATATGCTGAGAGCTGTTGTACTTGAAGGAACTGCAGCTTCAGCCAGCTCCTTCGGTAGGATAGTTGCAGGAAAAACTGGAACGACCAACGATTACATGGATGCGTGGTTCATTGGCTTTTCACCTTACATAGTGACGGGTGTATGGGTAGGATACGACATAAAAAGGAGTATGGGAAAAGGTATGGCTGGAGCGAGGGTAGCTCTTCCTATATGGTTGGACTTTATGTCCGTTGCGGCTTTCATGTATCCTAATGAAGATTTCCCAGTTCCCGAAGGGGTTGTACTGGTTAACTGCCCTACACCTATGTTTTTCGTTGATGGCACACAAGGAGTATGCTCCGGACAGCAGAATCAGGAGAATGAGCTTAAAGGTATAGTGGATCCAAATATACTTAAGAAGCTTGAGGAAGAGCCTAAAATAAAGGAAATACCGTAAAATATTACCTGTGCTGAGGGATTTAAACTTAATACTCCTCACCGTTAGGCTATTGATCGCGTCCGTGTTTTTTGGGATAGCTTTTAAAAAGCCAGTGGAGCAAAGAGCTTTGCTTGTGGTTCTCACCACATTTTACATAAGCCTCTCATTGGTATCGTACTTATATCCTACGAAGATAAGGAATGTGAAGAGATTTATTGACTTACTTATACTTCCTTTTCTTGTTTTTAGCGCAGGTGATTCAAAAGTGGCACTTTCCCTTTTTATTCCATCTATCTTTTACGCAAACAGGGATACAGCGATCTCTCTGGTCCTTTTCTGGGTAGGAGTATTCCTGTTTTTTTACACTGGTGGTATGCAGGTTGTGATTTACTTACCTCTACTTCTTGCCTTCTTTCTTGCTTCTCTTTCACCCGATCTCATAGACAGCATAAGAAAAGAGAGACACTATCTGAAGAAGCTGAGGACATCTTACAGGGAACTTTCCAAAGACCTATCAAGGTTTGAGAAAGAAAGTAGGGAAAAAGAGTACCTCTCCTTTATACTTGAAAGGGCTATAGAGGATAAATCTCCCGAAGATTACCTTCTACACATAAAGGAGAAGTTTTCCCTCAGAAGAATTGCCATAATACCTAAAGGAGAGCCTGCGAGCAAAGAAGCTATCATAGATAAGGAAAATAAGGCTTTCTACGTTCCAGTCTTCTTTGAGAAGGGTTGTGCTTATGTGGTTTTTTACTTTAACACCCTTTTTGAGCTTTACGACAAGGAGCTTACAAGTACACTTGAAAAGTCCGCTAAGTTGCTAAATTTATATATTGTTGGCTTTGATGACAATGTTAAAAAAGATAGCGTTAGGCTTGCGGTGTGAGGTGATAGGATGAGTACGGTACAGGAAAAACAGGATTCAAAAGTTCTTGATCTATCAGGACTTATGTGTCCTCTACCTGTTGTGATGACTTCAGAACATGTCAAAAGGCTTAGTGAAGGACAAATATTAAGGGTCATATCTACAGATCCCGGTTTTGAACTGGATATAAGAAATTGGTGCGTCCAAACGGGGAACGAACTTTTAGGTATAAAAAGAGAAGGAGACAAGATCGTTGCGGAAATAAGAAAGAGATCTTCTGCGGTTGAACCCTCCCTCTTATACTGGATAAAGTTCCATGCTTTAGGTGTCAAGCTTCATTTGAGACACATCTTTATGGAACTCAACCCCTTTACAAAAAAGCCTGATCACTTTATAACCTTTAGCGCTATATCCGAAGGCACAAGGGCTGAGGAATTTCTGAAAGGAAAGGCTAAGCTCATACCTATACCTGATGAGATAGATCCAAGATGCGGTGTAGTTCTTGCAGTTGTAGGTTATGAAAGGGCAAAAAGTATATACGAAGAGCTTTTAAAGAAAGGGTTCGGTGTTGAAGCCATATATAAGAGGGAAGGAAAGTCTTACAGGAGAGTCTACCCTTAATGGGACTGCTCAAAGACATTATAGAACGCAAAAAGGAGGAAGTAAAAAAGACGAAGGAAAATTTAAGAGAGCTTTCCATAAGTATAAAAAGGGGGAGCTGTATAAAGCTTGAAGATGCGCTCAGGGGTGAGGGTACCAAGATCATAGCCGAGGTTAAAAAAGCCTCACCTTCGGAGGGTAAAATAAAAAAGGTTTCTGTTACCAATCAGGTTAAGATTTACGAACGTGCAGGTGCTAAAGCCATATCCGTTTTGACGGACAGCACTTACTTTGACGGCTCTCTTGAGGATCTTCATCAGGCAAGGCAGGTGGTAAACCTACCTATTCTTAGAAAGGACTTCATAATAGATCCGGTACAGATAGAGGAAGCTAAAGCTTTCGGTGCTGATGCCGTTCTTCTAATAGTTCGCATACTTGAGTTCCCTCTTCTAAAAGATCTTATAGAATACTCTTACGAGCTTTCTATAAGTCCCCTCGTTGAAGTTTTCAATCTTGAAGAAGCCCAAATAGCCATAAAGGCGGGCGCAAGGATCGTAGGCATAAACAACAGGGATCTTGACACCTTGGTAGTTGATAGGAATGTCTCTAAGAGACTCGCTCCGGAAATAAAGAGTATGGGTGCGGAATACGTTGTAGCTGAAAGTGGTATAAGCGAAAGAATACATATACTTGAGCTTGAGAGCGTAGGTGTAGATGCCTTTCTTGTCGGAACAGCTCTCATGAAGAGTCAGGATCCCGAAAAAAAACTCAGAGAACTTTTGGGTTATAATGCTAAGGAGGAGGTATTTCATGAAGAACATCCCTCTTGATGTCCAGCTCTTAGAAGAAGTTTCAAATCTTGAGTACTTCATTGTCAAAAGCCCTGTAAATTCGCAGGACTTTTGGAAGGAGTGGCAAGAGAAGTTTTCAAGAGCGTATATGTCAAGGATAGCTATCAAAAAACTGCTCAAAGCCAAAAAACTCCCTTATGACGAGTTAAGTAAGTACAAAGCTCAAATAACCCTTTACGAAGATGTACTTTACTATCTTGAAACCTTGAAAAATATAGCCATGAGTATAAGGGGGATATTTATGTCTGACCAAAACGTAGAGCTTGACGACGAAGATATAGATCTTGACCTTTGAGCGAGGTCTGAAATGGCTCTAAGAAAGAAAAGATTGAAGGATATAAACGTTACTGGCAAAAGAGTGCTTGTGAGGGTTGATTTTAATGTGCCTATAGATGAGCAGGGGAACATTGAAGATGACACGAGGATAAGATCCTCTCTCCCTACAATTGAGTACCTCCTGGATGCAAAGGCTAAGGTTATTCTCATGTCACATCTTGGAAGACCCAAAGGAAGAGATCCAAAGTACAGCCTATTACCCGTTGCCAAAAGGCTCTCAAGGTACATAAACAAAGACGTAATAATGGCTGATGATTGTGTAGGTCAAAGTGTGAAGGCTCTTGTAGATAGTATGAAAGAGGGAGATGTGTTGCTACTTGAGAACCTGAGGTTTCATAAAGGAGAGGAAGAAAATGACGAAAATTTTGCCAAAGATCTTGCGAGTCTCGGTGATGTTTATGTAAGCGATGCCTTCGGCACTTGTCATAGGAAGCATGCCTCCGTATATACATTACCCAAATTGTTAAAGCCTGCTGTCATGGGTTTTCTCCTTGAGAAGGAGATCTCTTACTTTGAAAAGGCTATGGTTAACCCTCAAAGACCTGTAGTTGCCCTTTTGGGAGGTGTAAAAGTCTCTTCCAAAATAGGAATAATAAAGAACTTACTCAAAAGAGTTGACAAGATATTTGTAGGAGGGGCAATGGCTTTCACTTTCATAAAGGCTATGGGTTACGATGTGGGAAATTCCTTTGTAGAAGATAGCTATATAGAAACCGCAAGGGACATAATGGAAGTTGCCAGAAAGTTGAATGTCAAGTTTTACCTTCCCGTTGACTTTGTGCTTGGTAGAGAAATTTCCAATAATACGCCTACAAGGTT
Organism: Hydrogenobacter sp.; assembly: GCA_041287335.1. Classification (NCBI taxonomy): domain Bacteria; kingdom Pseudomonadati; phylum Aquificota; class Aquificia; order Aquificales; family Aquificaceae; genus Hydrogenobacter; species Hydrogenobacter sp. The sequence continues at coordinate 14,169 of JBEULM010000046.1, read as the reverse complement.
AGTACCTTGGCAAGAAATACCTCAAGGATGGATGGGACTTGACATAGGACCTGTTTCCGTAGCACTCCTTAAAGAGATAATCTCGGATGCACAAACCATTATATGGAACGGACCAATGGGTGCCTTTGAGTTTGACAGATTTGAGGACGGCACCTACGAAACAGCCAAAATGCTGGCAAACTCCTCGGCACTCACCATAGCGGGAGGTGGAGACACGGATCATGCCATACATAGAGCAGGAGTTTACAATGCCATAGATTTTGTCTCCACAGGAGGTGGAGCTTTCCTTGAACTGCTTGAGGGAAACACCTTACCATGCATAGAAGTACTTGACAACTCAGAGGAGTAGCATGGCTCTAATAAAACCCTATAAAGGAATTTTCCCCAATATACATCCCACCGTTTACTTATCCGAAAATGCTGTCATTATAGGTGATGTGTTTATAGACGAAGACTCAAGTGTATGGTACGGAACGGTTATCAGGGGAGATGTAAACTACATAAGGATAGGTAAAAGAACCAACATTCAGGACAATTGTGTGGTGCATGTCACTCACCACACCCACCCTACTCTAATAGGTGACGATGTTACTGTAGGGCATAGAGCTGTTTTGCACGGATGTATTCTCAAAAACCGTATACTTGTAGGTATGGGAGCTGTAGTGATGGATGGCGTAGAAGTGGAAGATTACGTTCTAATAGGTGCTGGCGCTTTATTAACTCCGGGCAAAAAGATACCTTCTGGTGTACTTGTTGCTGGTGTGCCTGCCAAGATCATCAGGGACTTAAAACTTGAGGAGATAAAACTCATAGAGGAGTCTTCAAAGAACTATGTAGCCTACAAAAATTCATACATGGAGGCTGATGCTCAAAAGTAGAGAACCAAGTAGCATAAGCATAGCACCGGGCAGTAAGTATCTTAACGATTCGCCAAAAAATACCTTTCCGTAAAGTATGCTGAGCAATAGGGAGATCCTCTCAACAGATGCCACGTAAGATGCAGGAGCGTAAAGCAAGGCTAAGTTGTAAAGCACGGATCCTAAAGCAAAGAGGATGCCGAGTACGATGATCCTTTTATCTGCATAATTCTCTTTTTTGAGTATGTGTTTAGGACTTACAAAAATGAGTGTAGAAAAGGACATACAGAAGGCATAGTACCAGCTGAAGAAGAAGGGATTGCTGTTTATCACTACCATTTTTCCCAGAACCACATTAAAACCAAAGAGAAGTGTGGAAATTAGCATGTAAATGGTGCCTATGTGCTTTTTAAAAAACTCCTTAGGTGAAAAGCCTGTCAAAAATAGCATACCGATCACCATAAGACAAATGCCCACAAAACCCCAGAGGTTTGGTGCTTCTCTGAGAAGTAAAAAACCGAAAAGGGCAGAAAATATAGGCATAAAGGAGTAAAAGGACATGGCAACAGACAGGGGTGCATACTTCAGGGCTTTTACAAAAAAGACTCCTCCAAGAACCTCCACGGGAAGCCAAAGGAAAGTACTCAAAAGAATGAAAGGTCTCAGATCCCAAAAAATTATACCTGCAGGCAAAAGAAAAAGGGAAGATACGGGAAATCTTACCCAAAGCACAAAGTACTCATCAAAACCTTTGTGTATAAACCTTTTTGTGAAAAGATCGTTGGTAGCCCAGAAAAAGGAAGATAAGAAGGCAAGCAACAAACCTAACATTGGGATAAAATAGTTTAACATGTATAACGAAAGGCTTTTTACGCCGGGTCCTGTTGAGATTCCGGATAGAGTAAGGGAGGTTCTTGGCAGGCAGATTATCCATCACAGAACGGAGGAATTTAGGCGTATCTTTTTGGAAGTTAGAGAACTTTTAAAGAGACTCCTTGACGATCCATCGGAAAACTTTGTGTTTTTTTCCTCCTCAGGCACAGGTGCCATGGAAGCTGCTATACTGAACTTTTTTGTGGAGGGAGATAAAGTTTTAGTGATCAACGGTGGAAAGTTCGGTGAGAGATGGCTCTTACTCGCCAGACACTGGGGACTCGATGTTTTAGAGTACTCAGTTGAGTGGGGCAAGTCTGCAGATCCACAAAAGGTTGAGGAAACACTAAAAAGGTATCCTGAATGTAAAGGTGTCCTTCTTCAGATATCGGAGACATCAACAGGAAGCTACCATCCCGTAGAGGATATAGCACAAATATGTAAAAATACGGAAACCCTTTTAGTAGCTGATGCAATAACCGCTCTTGGAGTATACAATCTCAAACCCTCTATAGGTATTGACGTACTAATTGGTGGTTCTCAAAAGGCTCTCATGTTACCTCCAGGGCTTTCCCTCCTTTGGTTCTCCGATAAAGCAAGAGGCAGATTAAAAGATAGGGCATTTTACTTTAGCGTAAAGAAGGAGCTTGGCAAACAACAGGAAGGACAAACAGCATGGACACCAGCGATAAACCTCATCGTAGCCTTAAGGGAATCCCTATCTGTGATATTAGAAGAAGGTATGGACACAATAGAAAAGAAATACAGAGCCATCTCTGAAGGAACAAGGAAGGCAATAAATAGTCTTGGACTTGATGTATTTCCGGAGAAGCCTGCCATATGTGTAACTGCGGTAAGAACACAAGACGCAGAAAGGATAAGGAAGGAGCTTTTAAGACACGGTATAAGGGTCGCAGGAGGGCAGGATCAGTTAAAGGGAAAGATCTTCAGGATCTCGCATATGGGTGTAAGTGACAAAGACGGGCTTATGTTTATAGGCATGCTGGAAGTCGTCCTAAGGAAGCTTGGCTATTCTCCTCAGCTGGGTGCTGGGATATCTGAGTATTCGGAAACTCTCATACGGGAAGGATTATGGTAAAGCTCATACTGGTGCGCCACGCAGAAAGTGAGTGGAACCCCATAGGTAGATATCAGGGGCTCCTTGATCCTGAACTTTCCCAGAGGGGGAAAAGGCAGAGTAAACTCCTTGCGGAGGAACTCTCAAAGGAGCATATAGATGTTATTTATTCCTCACCACTCAAAAGAACTTACATGACAGCTTTTGAGATAGCAAAATTAAAGGGACTTGACGTGATAAAAGACGATAGAATAATAGAGATAGATCACGGTGTGTGGTCGGGCATGTTAGTAGAGGAAGTTATGGAAAAATATTCGGAAGACTTCAGGAGATGGATAGAAGAACCTCACACAGTAGAGTTTCCAAGCGGAGAAAGTCTAATATCGGTCTATGGTAGAGTAAAGGATTTTCTCAATCACTTAAGGGAAAGGCATTGGGGGCAGACGGTAGTTGCAGTTTCACATACAGTACCTATGCGCGCTATGTACTGCGCTTTACTTGGTACAGATCTATCAAAGTTTTGGAGTTTTGGATGTGACAACGCAAGTTACTCCATAGTTCACATGGAAGAGAGAAGGAACGTCATACTTAAACTCAATATAACATGCCACTTGGGAGAGCTTTATGTGGAAGCTCATAAAGCCATTTAGCTTATTTTTGTGTGCGCTTTTTCTTCTTTCTGCGGATATAAAGAAGGAGTTTGACGTTAGCGTAGAACTCATAGGTAAGTCTACGGAAGAAAAACCAAAGATGCTACCACCAGAAGAATTACAGGCTCCTGAGGAAAGACCCCTGGACTTAAGCTCTCAACTCTTAGAACCCCCAAATGAGTTTGAGTATGCGCAGATAAATCCCTTTAAGGAGGAAAGCGGTATAAGTTGCGGTGAGCCTAAAGATCTTGTATCTTACAAACTGGGAGTTGATTACTACCTTCAAGGTAAGTATGACTTTTCGGAGGAAGAACTGAAAAAGGTTATAGCCATGCCTTCTCCCTTCAAGCCTATGGCTGAGTATGTTTTGGGTACGATATATGTAAAAGAAGGCAAGGAACAAAAGGCGCTTGACCTTTTTAAATCTTCCTGTGGTTTTTCCCACATGTATCAAAAGGCGAGCTGTGAATCTTACTACGCTCTGAGTTTAAAACTAACCGGTAAGATCCCTGAAAACTCCGATCCCATGTGGGGAGCTGTGGCAAACATAAAATCTGGGAAACTCTCAAAACCTTCATGCAATGGTGCCGTCTTCAAAGAATACTGCCAGTATGTCCTTAGCTTTTATGAAGGGAAGAAGGGGGAAAGCTACAGGGACAGCCTTAACCTGAGGAGAGCCATAGTGCTGTATCAGGAGGGGAAAATACCACAAGCTGAGGAAGTGTTCAGAGATTACTCAAAACCTTCAAAACCATACAGAGATATAGCTCTTTACTATCTTGGTATTATTGAAGCCAAAAGAGGTGATGAGAAAAACGCCTTAGCCCACGCGAGCATTCTTGAAACTATAAACCCAAAACTCTCGGAAAACCTTTATGCTTTTGTATCTGCCAAAAATGTCATACTTTCCAGGCTTACTTACTCCATAACAGGAGATAAACGTTTCCTGGATAGGGCTGGTATAATAGCTTACAACTCAGGAGATTACAGATTAGCTGTCTATAACTTTTTAGAGTCAGGAAACACCTTGTACGCGGTATACTCTTATGTGAAGTTAGGAGAATATTCTAAGGCATACGACCTTTTAAGGAATGTAAGCAGAAAGGGTAAGGAGGAGTATACGTGGTATCTTGAATCGGCTTACTGGTCGGATAGAAGCTTAGAACCTATACTTGAAGAGGTAAGAAACAGATATCCTGACCTATACAGGGAATATACAGGCTGGTTTTACTTTAAGAAAGGTGACTGGATAAACGCAGTCAAATATCTTGAGGACCCTTATTACAAAGCTTTAGCTTACTTTAACATGAAGAATTACAAAGAAGTGCTTAAGATCCTTGAAAAAAGAAATTCGGAAAGGGAAAGAATACTCAAAGCAAAGTCCGCCTTATTTTTGGGAGATACTCAACTGGCAAGAAGTTTCTTGACGGGAAAGACGGATGAAGAACTCTACCTTCTAGGACTTTCTTACTTTTTAGAAGGGGACTACGAGACATCAGCCCGTTACTTTAAGTCCATTTCGGAAAACAGCCCAATCAAGCCTAAGGCTCTCTTAAAACTCGGAGATGCGCTCTATAACGAAGGCAAGGCAGATCTTGCAAAAACATATTACTACGATCTTCTGACTAAATACCCAAACTCCGAGTATGCAAGATATGCCACACTATCCCTTATAGGCATGGGTGACAAAGAAATAGGAGATACGCAGATGGAAAGGCTTTTGGAAGATTACCTGAAAAAGTATCCTCAATCTTCCATGTCTAACGACCTTAAGTATCAGCTTGCTCAAATATACATAAAGAATGGGGAAGAGGATAAGGCAAAAAACATACTTCTTGAGCTTATGGACACGCCACTTAAGTACAAGGCTATACTGAAGTTGGCTCAGTTAGAGAAAGATCCCGGAAAGAAAGCGGTACTTCTTTATAAGGTTTACAAGGAAGGAAATGAAGAGGAAAGGAGACAAGCCAGGGATGATCTTGTGAAGTTTTATACGGAAGTGGGCGATAAGAAAAGTCTCGCCGATCTGCTCGCTGAAGGTGAGGATGGTGACAAGGTAAAGGCTATAGGCATATACATCTCTATGGGTGATGATGCTGACGCCCAAAAGGTAGCAAAAGATCTTATGAGTAAAGGATACAGAGATCAAGAATTTGAAGGCTACCTTTTAGATCTCTATAAGCTGTCAAAGGATAGGACTTACCTTGATTACCTAAAGCAGAGTAAAGACGAAAGCATACGATCCCAGGCTCTCTACCTTTCCGCTCTTGATTATCTTAAAGAGGGTGAGAAGAAAAAGGCTCTTGAGGACCTCGTTGACATAACTGTAAACTACAAGAACTCACCGCTTTACAATAAGGCTATAATAGAAGGCGCAAAGATACTCATTGAGTTAAGGGCGAGACATGATGCGTCATGCCTTTTGGATAAGGCTGACCTTAATACAGCATCTCAGGAAGATGTTGCTGTGATAAACTCTCTTAAGAAAGGATTACCTAAGTGTGAGGTGAGGTAAGATGGATATGCTCTTTAGTCTTTTACAGAAGGGAGGATTTGCAGTTTACGTGCTTCTCTTTCTATCTTTGGTTTCATGGGCTTTGATAATTGAAAGGCTTGTGAATTTAAGATCAGGTAGCATCCTCTCTAAGTCAGTTAAGGATGTGAGATCGCTTCTTGCAGGTGGCGATATAGAAGGTGCTTTAAAACTTCTCTCCTTAGATAACTCTCCAGCAGGTGGCATACTCTACCGCATGCTTGAAGAGTACAAAAGTGGTAAGGTAGACAGGAGGACACTGCTTACGGATCTAAGCTTTGAAGTTTCTCTTCTCGTTCCCAAAGTGGAAAAAAACCTCGCCCTACTTTCCACCATAGCGAGCGTCTCACCTCTCATAGGTCTATTCGGAACTATAACGGGTTTGATAAAGGTCTTTTCAGCCTTTGCAGTAGCTCAGACTGAACAGGGAGTAGCCCTACTTTCCGCAGGTATAAGTGAAGCGTTGGTATCTGCAGCTACGGGGCTTGCTGTCGCCATTCCTGCCCTATTGGCTTACTGGCTATTCAGGATACTCGGTAACAGCATACTTGACAGGGTTGAAGCGGAACTCTCTGAGGCTTTGAGGGTTTTAAAATGAGAAGGAGAAGATTGGGTTACGATGAGAGAGCTTACATAGATGTGGTGCCTCTCGTTGATACTCTTCTGGCAGTATTCCTCTTTTTAGCCATACTTGCCTTTCAATCACCCATGACCTTTCTCGCAGTTAAACTACCCTTTGCTCAAGAAGGAGAAAAGAAGGTACTTTCGGTTATGAGGATCCAGGTGTTAAAAGATGGTTCATATATGTATGAAGGAAAGAGCGTAAGCCTTGAGGATTTGGATAAAGAAATGCAAACTAAAAAGCCAAATTCACTCGTCATAGAAGCTGATGAAGATACCTTGCACAAGTATGTGGTAGCTCTTATGGATATAGCAAAAAAAGATAAGGTGCAGGACGTAGTTATAGCGACAAGAACAAGAAGGTGATGTTCCTTCTAAAGAAAGCTCTGTCATTTCTGTTACTACCTCCTGGTATTATCGTTTTGATGCTTCTGGTCATAAGCTTCCTTGAAAGAAAGAAAAGATCAACTTACTATATCTCGGTAACTTCCGCGCTATTTTTATATATGCTTTCTATAGAACCGGTCAAAGATGCTTTACTTACACCCTTAGAGAGTAAATATCCTGTCCCTGAAAAGTTTCAGGCTGACGCCATTGTTGTTCTGGGTGGAGGCTCTTACAATACCGGTATACTCAAGGAGGACTCCATGAAAAGGCTTCTGACTGCTCTCATAATTCACAAAAAAACCGGACTTCCCATAATACTTTCGGGTGGAGCTGAAAATTTCCCTGACGCAGAGATAATGAAGTCTCTACTTTTACAGCTCGGTGTTGATAAAAGAGATATAATAACGGAAGTACGTAGTAGGGATACTGAGGAAAACGCCCTTTATGTACAAAAAATATGTCAGCAGAAGAATTACAATAGGATACTTCTCGTGACTTCAGCTTATCACCTTCCCAGAGCTGTTTACTCTTTTAAAAAAATGGGAATGGATGTGATACCGTATCCTACGGATTTCAAAAGGGACCTAAGATACAACCTCTACAGTTTCTTACCAAAGATAAGTGTGTTGAATGATTCTGTAAAAGCCATAAGAGAGTATTTTGGTATTTTGGCTCTCAAGCTTCCAGTACAGCTCCCTTAGATGCGGACGTTACAAACTTCACGTACCTCCTAAGCCATGAACTTCTTATCTCCTTCTGCTTGGGTTTGAAGTTTTCCAATCTTCTTTTTAACTCCACATCACTTATCAAAAGCTCAAGCTTTCTGTTTGGTATATCTATGAGTATCTCGTCACCATCCTGCACAACACCTATTGGTCCTTTACTCGCAGCTTCTGGAGCTACATGTCCTACACACGCACCTCTCGTACCTCCAGAGAATCTCCCATCAGTTATTAGAGCTACCTTATCTCCAAGCCCCATACCCATTATAGCTGAGGTAGGTGAGAGCATCTCCCTCATACCTGGTCCACCTTTTGGACCTTCGTATCTTATGACTACAACATGTCCCGGCTTTACCCTTCCGCCCAATATGCCGTCTATAGCTTCCTCTTCGGAATCAAAGCACACAGCCTTCCCTTTAAAGGTAAGCATCCTGGGGTCAACGCCCGCAGTTTTTACCACAGAGCCTTCTGGAGCAAGATTACCAAAAAGTATAGCTATACCACCCTCCCTTGAGTAAGGCTCTTCCACTCTCTTTATAACACTTCCGTCAGCATCAGGAGCTTCTTGAGCTATTTCCTTCAAGGTTTTTAGGCTTACCGTTAATGCATCGGGATTGGGAAGATAACCTCCCCTTATGAGTTCCTTTACAAGTGCAGACACACCGCCAACATTGTCCAGATCCTGTATGTGATACTCGGAGGATGGAGATATCTTACAGATGTTTGGAGTTTTTTTGGATATCTCGTTTATTCTTGAGAGGGGGTAATCTAAACCTGCTTCTCTGGCTATAGCGAGCAGATGTAGTATGGTATTAGAAGATCCTCCCATAGCTATATCCACTGCAAAGGCATTATCAAAGGTAGAAAGAGTAAGGAGATCTCGCGGTCTTACGTTTTTCCTCAAAAGCTCCATTATCTGTCTTGCAGCTTTTCTTGCAAGGATCTCTCTTCTTGGATCTACAGCAGGTATGGTGCCGTTTCCCGGAAGTGCAAGTCCAAGAACTTCCGTTATACAGTTCATAGAGTTAGCTGTAAAAAGCCCCGAACAGCTACCACATGTGGGACAAGCGTGTTCTTCTATAACCTTCAACTGTCTTTCGTCAATCTTTCCCGCTCTTAGCTGTCCTATGCCTTCAAAGACGCTTATGAGATCCACCTTCTTACCATTTACCTCACCCGCCAGCATTGGACCACCACTTATGAATATGGTGGGAATATTTAGCCGTGCTGTAGCCATGAGCATGCCCGGGACTATCTTGTCACAGTTTGGGATGCATATGAGCGCATCAAGCTGATGAGCTTCTACAACAGTCTCTATGGAATCGGCTATAAGCTCACGCGAAGGTAAAGAATAGTGCATGCCGTAATGCCCCATAGCTATACCATCATCCACACCTATGACATTAAATTCTATGGGTACTCCGCCTGCCTTCCGTACCTCATCCTTTATGGGCTTTACAAACTCCCTCAAATGCACATGACCGGGAATAATATCTATATAAGAATTAGCTATACCTATAAGGGGCTTGTCAAAATCCTCATCAGAAAAACCGCAAGCTCTCAGCAAAGCTCTGTGAGGTGATCTCTCTATACCCTTTTTAACCTTGTCGCTTCTCCACATAGTACTTAACATTATAGGTTTTTTCCTGGCACTTTCAACTTCAGAAAGGGGACGCCAGGAGGCGTCCAGAGGGCTGAGGTGATGGGAGGTGCTGAGGTAGGGGCTTTATATTAAAGTATCAACCAAAGCTTAATGATGGATTAACACACACGATCTTAAAGTATGTTATAATTTCTTTCTATGCCTAAGCTATCACCGAGAGACATAAGGAGGAAGATACAGGGTATAAAAAATACCAGAAGAATAACAAACGCCATGAAGGTGGTCTCAGCTGCAAAGCTCAGGCGCGCTCAAGAGCTTCTTTATGCCTCAAGACCCTACTCAGAAAGGCTGTATGATGTCTTGAGGGATCTTTCTGCACATATAGATGCACAAACTCATCCCTTGCTTGAGAGGAGACAGGAAAAGAATTGTGATATTATTTTAGTAACAGCCGATAGGGGACTTGCCGGAGCCTTCAACTCAAATGTTATAAAGAAAGCTGAAGAGCTAATAGCTGAAAAAGTATCCGCAGATACAGGTGTCAGCCTCATACTCATAGGTAGAAAGGGTTACCAGTACTTTTCTAAAAGAGGCTATAGGATCATCAAAGGCTACGATGAGGTGTTCAGAAAGGAGATAAACTTTTCCATAGTAAAAGAGGTAGGACAAACCGTCAGGGAAAGATATACAAACAAAGAGACGGATGCTGTGTACCTTATAAATAATGAGATGGTCACCAGAGTGAACTACAAACCAGTAGTGCGTACCTTCCTACCCTTTGAAAAACCAAAGGACGGGGGAGAAAGTTATGGTGTTTACGAATTTGAGGTTGAAAAGGAAGAATTTGTAAACAAACTTATAGACCTTTACCTGAATTATCAAATATACAGATCTATGGTGGAATCCAACGCCTCAGAACACTTTGCCCGTATGGTGGCTATGGACAATGCCACAAGGAATGCGGATGAGCTTGTAAAGACATGGACTCTAATATTCAACAAAGCCCGTCAGGAGGCTATCACTTCCGAGCTTATAGATATAGTGAATGCGGTGGAAGCTATGAAGTGATGGATATAAAAACCCTTGAGGAGCTAAAAAACAAGCTTATTGAACTTAAACCTTATCTTAGGGAAAAATACAAAGTCAAAGAGATAGGGATTTTTGGCTCTTATGTACGAGGAGAGCATAAGAAAGGAAGCGACCTTGATATACTTGTAGAGTTTGAAGAGACACCAGATTTGTTTACTTACATTGAGATTGAAAGTTTTCTTTCAAAAAAACTTAAGGTAAGGGTTGACCTCGTAATGAAGTCAGCACTTAAACCATACATGGGCAGAAGGATTTTAAAAGAAGTGGTATATATATGAGAGAAATTAGGGATTATTTGATGGATATAAAGGATGAGTGTGAATATTTAATGAGTAGAACAAGGGGCTTGAATTATGAAAAATTCATTGCAAATGAAGAACTAAAAAGGGCTTTTGTAAGAAGTTTAGAGGTTATCGGAGAGGCATCAAAACATATTCCAAAAGAGATTAGAAAGAAATACAGTGAAATTCCATGGAGAAGTGTTATTGGAATTAGGAATAAAATGATTCGTGAGTATTTCGGTGTTGATTATGCGGTTGTATGGAAAACAATAAAGGAAAGAGTTCCTGAACTGTATGAAGTAATAAAGAGGATTATTGAAGAGATAAACGAGGCGGAACGTCAGGTATAGGGTCAGAACTGTTAAATGTTAAAATTTTTATTTTTTATTATGGATATGGAGTCCCCTAAGGGCTGGCTCTGGGTTAATGTAAGTTTTTGCTCACTTTTTAACTCTTTGACAGGGAATATGCTAAGATTTTATTCAGGAGGAGGAACTCATGGAAGCTGTGGAAAGATTTCAAGGCTTACTTAAAAAACTCTTTCAGTTTGAAGCATCTGACCTTGATTTTGGAATTTATCGCATTATGAACTACAAGAGAAAACAGGTTGAAGATTTTATTAACGAAGGCATCAGGAAGGAAATTGAAAATGCTTTTGCTAAGCATAAGGAAAGGCTATCACAAGACATAGATGAAGAGTTAAAAAAAGTAAGAGAGAAAATTGTTAAATACTTTGGGAGCCATGCTTTTACGCCCACTGGAGACCTTATAGAAAAATATAAAGATTCATCACTTGGTGAAGAATTTATTAATTTAAAAGAACAAAAAGAGATGCTGGATAAGATTAGAGAAATAGAATTGCAAGTATATAATGACCTTTACAATTTCTTTTCCCGGTATTACGAAGAAGGAGATTTTATTCCTCAATACAGGTATTCTATACGCAAACATAAATATGCTATTCCTTACAATGGTGAAGAGGTTAAACTTTACTGGGCAAATGCTGACCAGTATTATACGAAAACAGGAATTCTTTTTAGGGATTATACTTTTAAAGTTGGTGATTACAATATTATTTTTCGCATAGTTGAAGCTAAGGAAGAGCTTAATTCAAACAAGGCTACAAAACAAAGATTTTTTGTGCTTGACGATGAACCTTTGGAATTTCAAAGCAAGACTTTAGTAATTAAATTTCAATACAGAGAATTAACTTCTGATGAAATGGAAAAGTATAAAGATGAGAAACAAAAGAACAAAGCTCAGCAGGATACAGAAGATAATGAAACATATATTACAGAAAATGGAGATGAAAATCAAAGGCAAAGGAATGCGGAGCGCGTAAAACAGGAGAATATTAATGAGAAAATTTACGAAAGGGTCTTGGAAAAGATAAAAACCAAGGACAGTGTATTATACAAGCTCTTGATTGAAAATATTAAAAACGAAAAACCTATTCTTCTCTACCATATTCTTAGATTTACAGCAAAGAATACAAAGGACTATTTTATACATAAAAATCTTAAAAATTTTCTTTTTGAGCAGTTAGACTACTATATAAAATCTGAAGTTTTGAACATTCAAACATTAGAGCAGGAGAAATTTTTAGATAAGCATATAACAAGGGCAAAGGTGGTGCGGGAAATTGGAGAAAAGATTATTGACTTTCTTTCTCAAATTGAAGATTTTCAAAAGAGGCTATGGGAGAAGAAAAAGTTTGTAGTAAGAACCGAGTATGTTATTACAACCGATAGAGTGCCAGAAGAATTTTACGATGAAATATTTAACAATGAAAATCAGAAGCAAGAATGGATAGAGTTAGGGTTTGATATACCAAAGACAAGGGAAGAGCTAAAGGCTAAAAAGCTTCCTGTTGATACAAAACATTTTTCATCAGAGTTTAAGGAAAAACTTTTGGAAAAGCTTACAAGGGATAAGGATTTAGATGACCTTTTGGATGGTTTGCTAATAAAAAGCGAAAACTGGCAGGGGTTGAATACTATTTTGCCAAAGTTTAAGGAGAAAGTGCAGACAATTTATATTGACCCACCATTTAATAAGGAGCAGGATGCGGATTATCTTTATTCTGTGAAGTATAAAGACTCCACTTGGATTACTATGCTGGAAAATAGGCTAAGCTTAGCAAGAGAGTTTCTTAAAGATACAGGAAGTATTTTTGTCAGGTGTGATTACAATGGCAATATGTATGTAAGGCTTTTGATGAATGAGATTTTTGGGGAGGAGAATTTTAGGAATGAGATCATTATTGGAAGAACGAAAACCGCTCCTTATATCGGGACTTCACCTGAAAAAGCTGGCGTGAGTTTTAAAAGTCTAATGGTAGTCTATGACAATTTGTATTTATATTCGAAAAGTGAAAAATTCTTTAATAAATTTTCTGAAGGGATTATAGAAGAACAAAGAGAAGCTTATTGGAAAGATTTTAAGACATTTTTTGATAGAGACTATAATAGATACGAGCTATTAGGTTTAATCCCGGAAAAAGGATGTAGTTGGATGTGGCGTAGAGAAGAAGCGGAAAAGGCTGTTAAAAATTATGAGGAATTTTTAAAGATTACAAGCAAGGAAAATATAACCATTGAAGAATACTGGGAAAAGACAGGTAGGAAGTTGAATTTCATAAAAAAAGAAGGGAATACTTTAAAATACTGGGTGGCACCGATAAAGAGAGTTTCACACAACAATTGGTCTGAACTGGAGGGTTATGGTAGAGGATGGCATTTCCCTACCGAAAACTCCGAAATTCTCCTAAAACGTGTCATAGAATCCACATCAAACGAAGGTGATTTAGTAATGGACTTCTTTTTAGGTTCTGGCACTACTACAGCGGTAGCACACAAGCTTAGAAGAAAATGGATAGGTATAGAAATGGGAGAGCATTTTTACAGTGTAGTTTTACCACGAATGAAAAGAGTTTTAGCTTATGATAAATCTGGTATATCAAAAGAAAAAGATGTAAAGGAAAAGTATAATGAAAAGACAGCAGGGGGCTTTTTTAAATACCAAACACTTGAACAGTATGAAGACACCTTAGATAACATTGAGCTAAAGGAGAAAAAAGGGATAGAAAGCTTATTCAAAAATAAGGATGAATACCTTTTGAAATACTTCCTTGATATTGAAACAAGAGAAAGTCCTTATCTTTTAAACATTGAAATGCTAAAAAATCCTTTTCAGTATAAGTTAAAAATAAACCCTTCTGAGGTTGGAGAGCCAAAGGAAATGGTGGTTGATATTCCAGAAACTTTCAATTATATCTTAGGTCTAAAGGTGAAAAAGATAAAGGTAAGGGAAAATAATGAAAGGAAGTATATGTTTATTCTTGGAGAAAAAGAAGGAAGAGATATTGCTGTTGTTTGGAGAGAATACGATGATAGTTGGAAAGAAGAAGATTTTAAAAGCGATAAAGAGTTTATAACAAAAGAAATAGAGGTTTGGAACCCAAATATAGTTTATG
>JBEULM010000045.1 GCA_041287335.1 Hydrogenobacter sp. | reverse complement strand
CGAAAAGTTTTACAGGAACTTGGATCCGGAAACTCTAAAAAGCCTATTGTTTAAGGAGCTTGGCATAAATCATGCTTAAAAAGATATTCTTATACGATTGGCAGTACAAACTTTTGGCATTACTTCTGGGGTTTTTCTTATGGCTTGTAGTGAACCTGGGAGTGAGAGTTCCTATAGTTGTAGAGCGAAGCGTACAGATAGTTAACGAAGATCCCCATTATGTTTACAAACTTGAAAGGAAAAGGGTAAGGATAAAGCTTTTGGTTATTGAAAGGCTCAGCCTTAACGAAAGCATAGAGGGAGTAAAAGCGATAGTTGATGTAAAAGGATTAGGCGAAGGTGACTACATACTCAAGGTACATGTGGAAAGCCCTTTTAAACTCTTAGTATACCCTTCCAACGTAGAACCAGAATATATAAAGGTTTATGTAAGGAAAAAACCGCCCGAAGGGCGGTAGTACCTTCATCCACAGGAGAAAGAACTTCCACAACCGCAGGAACCTGTAACGTTGGGATTCTTTATGGTAAAACCACCACCCATGAAATCCATAACGTAATCAAGTTCCGCGTTATTCACGTAAGGCATAGAGAACTGGTCTATGACAACCTTGACACCGCCGTATTCAAAAACGTGATCTCCTTCCTCTATGGTATCGTCAAAACCCATGGCATACTGAAAACCAGAGCAACCACCTGGAACTACCCTTATCCTGAGTATAGGTTCGGTAATATTGTTCTCCTGTGCTATTTTCAGCACCTCCTGAGATGCCTTTTCTGTAACAAAGAAGTTCATGGCAGCTTGCTGCATCTTACTACCTCCTATCAGAATTTACTGACTTTTAAGATACGCAGGTTATAAAATTCTGGCAACGTGATTTATATCATCAAAAAGATGAAATAGCTCTATACTTATATGGCGTGCTATAAAATTAAGTTTCTGACATGGGTAAAAGACTACAATCGCTCATACTTTTTTCTGTACTTATGGTATCAGATATATTGGCGTATTACCTTTCCTTATTTATGGGGTATCTTACTCGCGTTGCGATAAATCCTTTAGTGATAAACTATGCGGACTTTAATTTTCCCTTATCTCACTTTTTAAAAATGTGGTGGATACCTATCCTTTTCTTATTCTTTAATTTCTACGAAGGTGTATACCAAAGTAGATACCCTTTTCCTGAAGAACTCAGGAGGATAGTAAAAGCCACCTTTTTTGGTGTAGTGACGCTGTTTTTTCTTGTAGGGATCACCAAAAAGTCCGAAGATGTATCAAGACTCATGTTTTTCATCTCAGGCGTTTATATGCCCTTATTTTTCTCCTTACTGAGGTACTCCTCAAAGAACTTGCTTTTTGGGATCGGTATAGGTTTGAAGAGGTTTGCGGTAGTTGGTTCTGACAGGATAATTCAGGATGCCGTGTCTTTTTTGGACGCAGAAAGGTATCTTGGATACTCAATGATAGGTTTCTTCAGCGATAAGGAATCCTTAAGAAGCGTTAAAATAAATGGTAAGGTTTTCAGGGTAAGAAAGATCAAATACCTTAATATGCTCATAGAGAAGGGGTTCGTAGATTGCCTTGTGATCTCAGCGGGATACCTCAGTGAGGAAGAGCTTGCCAACTTTGTGTATGGCTATCATGGAAAGGTAGAGGAGCTTATACTCGTTCCTCAGCTTAAAGGGTTGAACTTAATAAACTCGGATCACATGCCCTTTTACATGCTTGACGTCTTTATGCTAAGGTTCAGGGACAACCTTAAGACCTTTCCAAATCTTTATGTAAAGAGAGCCTTTGATCTGTTCCTTTCTTTGCTCTTATCTCCTATTGTACTTGTCGTAATGATCGTGGTTTCCGTGTTGATAAAGCTGGAGACGAAGGGACCTGTATTTTTCAGCCATTTACGTATAGGGCAAGGTGGAAAGCTTATAAGGGTTTACAAATTTAGAACTATGTATCAGGATGCTCAAGATAGGCTCAGTAAGCTTCTTGAAGAGAAGGAAGATCTCAGAATAGAGTGGGAAAGGTACAGAAAGCTTAAAGAAGATCCACGAGTAACTAAGATAGGTAGATTTTTAAGAAAAACATCCCTGGACGAGCTTCCTCAGATATTTAACGTCATAAAGGGAGACATGAGCCTTGTTGGTCCTCGCCCTGTAACGCAAGAGGAACTGGAAAGGTATTACAGAGAGTTCGCTCAGATATACAAAATGGTAAAACCTGGAATCACCGGTTACTGGCAGGTGAGCGGGAGGAACGAAGTGGACTATGATGTGAGGGTAGCTATGGATACTTTTTATGTGGTAAACTGGTCCCTTTGGTTGGACATATACATACTTATAAAGACTCTCTGGGTAGTTCTTAAAGGGAAGGGGGCTTATTGATATCCAAAGCTTAAGGTCAGGTTATATCTTTTATAATTACTACTCTTATGCGGAGGTGAATATGCAAAGATTTGTACTTAAATCAAAGATACACAGAGCGAAAATAACAGGTAAGGAACTCCATTACGAAGGGAGCCTTTCTCTGGACACCATCCTTATGGAATCTGCTGGTCTTTTACCTTTTGAGAGGATAGACGTATACAATGTCAATAACGGTGTAAGGTTTTCTACTTATGTGATACCCGCACCTGCGGGTTCTGGTGAAGTTAAATTAAATGGTGCGGCATCAAGACTCGGTGAGATAGGTGATCTGATAATAATTGCTTCTTACGCCATACTTGATGATAAGGAGCTTTTCGAGTTCAGACCTCTTCTTGTGTATGTAAACGAGAACAATCAGGTGCTTGAAGTTAGAAGAGATATACTGCAGGTGAATGTACATGATAGGTAAGGTATTTAGGATCTTCAAAGAGAAGGGAGGGATTTTGAAAGCTCTTGATCTGTGGGATTGGTATGAAAAGCTTGACATACAAAAACAAAAGATCGTCAAGTACTACTTTTCCCTCAAGAGTATAAAGAGTATGAGATTTCCATACAGAGCAAAACATTTTGACAGTGGTAATGTAGAAAATACTTACTACACTAAGAGAACTTTCTTAGGAAGCTTGGCTCAGATGGCGCTTCTTGAAGGAGATACAAAGAACGCTGAGTGGCTCTATTTAGAAGCTCTAAAGATGGAAGGCAATCCTCTTGAAGCTCACATGATACTGAACGATCTACTCATTCTAGCTCAAAAAGAAAAGGATTTTGATAAGATGGAAAAGTACGCTAAGGCTGATGTGGAACTATTTGATGAATACAAAGAGAGCCTTAAGGAAAAAAACGGTGGAACTTTACCCCACATAAACTCCTTTGATGCTCTGATCTATCTTCTTGAGAAAAAGGGATACTATACACAAGCTTTGGAGCTTCTCTCTTATATGGAGAGGGAATCCATACCTGTTTACGAAGAGACAAAGATTAGACTTAAAGAGAAAAGCTCATAGCAAGAGCACCCCTTGCCATACAAAATTCCTCACACTTAGAAAAAACTACAGATAGACAACTTGCAGGAAGCTTCTCTACAGATAGAAGTAAATTCTTCCTTGTATCCTCTAAAAATTCCCTCATATTATCCAAAAGCCCTCCACCAAGCACAAGTACGTCAGGATTTAGTATATGTACAGCATTTATCAGTCCTACGAGTAGATACTTTTTAAAAGTTTCCACAGTCTTTAAAGCTATAACATCCCCACTCTTAGCTTTCTGGACTATCTCATAATCCCTAAGATTCTCTCCAGAAATTTTTTTGTATATCCTCTCAAAGCCGTAAGAGGAACAATAAGCCTCCCAACAACCCAATCTTCCACAACTGCAAAGTTCTCCATCAGCTTGTATAATGTGATGTCCTAACTCTAAACTGCTTCCACAGGCACCCATATATGGTTTACCATCAATTACGAGTCCAGCCCCTAACCCTGTACCAATAGCTACAAAAAGCAAGCTTTCGCTTTGCCTGTGTTCGTAGTACCACTCCCCAAAAGCTCCAAAACTTACATCGTTACCTACCATACACTTTATACCTTCTGAAGTTATGAGTTCTCTTAAGTTTATTCCGTCAAGAGCAGGTATGTTTGGGGACTTATAAATTGTACCATCAAGGCTTGTAAAACCTGCTACAGCAACCCCCACGCTTTCCGGATCTCCATCTTTTACAACTCTAAGTATAGTTTTAAGAAAGCTGTCCCTATCCCTTGAAAGGTCCTTGACGTAAACCTTTTCTTTCCTACCGTCCTCCCAAAGCACCTTTATAAAGGTACCCCCGATATCAACCCCCTTTCTCATAGGAAAACTCCCTTATAACTACGCCATTGTTCTGCAATTCAGCTTTCAGATGTAAATTTACAGCAAAACCCGTATCACCTTCGTAAGTGCCATAGAACTCAACTTCATTATCGTGAACTTTAACTAATTTTTTCTTAGGCTTAAGTGACATGCTTTTGTTTTGCTGGCATAGGTTTTTTAAGCTATTTTCTCCATAAGTTTGTAAAAAATTACTACTTAGCATACCTTTTATGCGTTCAAAAGCTCTATCCGAACAATCTACTTCTCCAAGAATAAATAATATAAAAGGATCTATAGTTTTTAAGACATTTTTTTCTTTACTGTAATCCTGATACCAAATGAAAAATGTTATGAAAAAGGGATAAAAGAGAGCAAAAATCACAAAAGAACCTATGATTAAGTCTTCTCTTGCTATCTTCAGAGCCACCCTTTCCTCCTTACCCAGTAAAGCAATGCCAGTGTAACGCTTACCATAAGAAAGAGCGAATAAGGATATCCGTATTTCCATTCAAGCTCAGGTATGTGTTTGAAGTTCATACCGAATATACTGGCGATGAGTGTAGCAGGTAAGAATATAGTTGCTAATACAGTGAATACCTTTACAGCTTCGTTCTGCCTTATAGATATAAGACCCAGAAGGGAACTCTGTATGCTGTCAATTCTATCCATGTAAAGCGTGGTGTAGTCAAGTAAAGTGTAGAGATCATCGAGGACTATCTTTATATCCCTCTTAGTTTGAGCGTTCACCTTTGGGCTTTTTATAAAGTGGCTCAGAATTCTGAGCTTTTCATTTATAGTTTCCCTCAACGTTATGTTAAGCTCATCATAATAAGATATATCCCTTATGATCTCTTCTGACTGCTCCGCAAAAACTTCTTTCCTGAGATTCCTTATCCTTCTGCCTAAGATCTCAAGCCTGTCACCTATTCGATCCACCTCTATATTCACTATCTGGGCAAATATGGCTTCGGGAAACTGGAAGGACATATCCTGAGTTATTGCCCTTTTTTGAAAGATCATCAAAGTGGGTATATCCCTGTATCTCAAACTAACAAAGTACCTTCCCCTTATGAAGAATATGACAGGCTCTACGAGTATATCCTCTTTTTGCTGTATGACAAAAGAAAGATTCATGTACACAAAATCACCTTCCTCCTTATATTTGCTACTGATCTCTATGTCCCCAAATACTTCCCTGGGTGGTATCTCAAAGTTTACCGCACTCTTGAGCCAGTTTATTTCATCCTCAGTTGGTTTTTCTACATCTAACCACACCACTTTATCTTTAGGTATCTCCCCTATTTGATCAAGTCCCAGTTGAGCAAAGCCCCTGTTTATATTGGCGTACACGAAAATCATAACATAAATTATTTTAACTAAAACCAGGTAAGAAGTCTCCATCTTCTATAAGGTGGAGATGAATTGCCTCTTGACAAAATTTAAGTCTTGATATATAATAATAGCATTAGGTTGACGATAGCCAAAGTCAACTTGTATTATATGTATGGGTTCGCTCACCTTAAGAGCGGTAGGGTCGGAACGACCCAAGCTAAAGCCTGTGGAGAGGCGAGAGCCTTAATGAAGCAGGAAGCTCCATCTTCTATAAGGTGGAGCAGTTCACCAGTTCAATGACAGTTTAAGAGGACGTAGTAACCATCAAACTCAATACCTCTTAGCAGTATTTTGCACTGAGGTAACGCTCCCGCGTACTTTTCCTTTGTTACGAGTAGCGATCCAGATAGATTCCTGGGATCCTTTAAAGTTGGTATACACCTCTGCGAATAAAAGACCAAAGATGAGTCTTCACTTTTGTAAAAGTAAACCTTATTACCGTAAGAGTTTATAAATGGGTAAGCTTTTGGGGTGAATCTCATTTTTTGGTATAAGCTTGTTAAGGCAAGCAGTATGAAAAGGGCGCTTACAGAAAAAAATAAAACCTTTTTTAAGTACTTTTCTGAGATGTTCCGTGCAAGAATCACGCTGAGAGGTGGATAGGCGAAGAGTATGTAGTGATGTAGCTTGTTTTTGGCAAAGCTGAAAAAAAGCACAACGGATAAAAACCACACAAGATAAGGGAAAAGCTCTTTCTTAAAACCCTTAATTACATCGGGATATTTAGGTAAATAAAAGATGGTGGTTATCAGAACTATCACAATGTAGTAATAAAAAGGTGAAGGATGTGTCAGTCTCTCCCCCGTGTATCTCATCACGTTTTCGTATATGAAGAATCTGAAAAAATAGTAATACCCGAATTTATAAAGCATATAAAAGTACCAGCTTCCACCAAGTACTGAAAAGATGAGTATTCCCCTTAAGGAAAGGACCCTTAAGTCTCTCCTCCAGAGCATGTAAACCAATAGAATCAAAAGTACACCTACGGGACCCTTTGTCAAAAAGCTCAGGGACATAAATAACCAACCTACGAGTATTCTCCCGGATAGAAGGAAGTACAGAGCCACCATCATAAAGAAGGTGTTTAGCATCTCAGGTACCAAGGCTCTGGATTCTACCCACATGTGAGGCAGTGTGAGGAGTACCAAAAAGCTCTTTCTTGCGGTATCTTCGTCAACCTGCCTTTTTGCGATGAGGTAAGTGAGGGTAGCAACTCCCAAGGCTGAAAGTCCAGAAACGAGCCTTGTGGAAAACTCATTCAGACCGAAAAGTTCAGAAAAAAGAAGCGCTATCCAATAAAGCATAGGCGGTTTCTCAAATCTGGGTTCACAGTTATAGTAAGGCACGAGGAGATCCCCACTCCTTATCATGTTCAAGATGGCAGATGCGTTTCTGCCTTCATCAAGAGATGTAAAGCCGAGTATCCAGTTTCCAAACACAAAAAAGTAAAGGGAAAGAATGATGGCAAAAAATATCTGTCTCACTTCCTATGCTGTATATGTATTTGTACGCCACCACCTACATCAATCTGCGGTTTTTCTTCGCTCATCAATGCACAGGAGGAAAGAATGAGAGTAAGGAGGCTAACCCAGAACATCCCTAAGCACCTTGTAAGTTTTACTCGCTGGCAGACCCATGACTGTGTAAAAATCCCCAACTATCTTTTCCACGAAGGTAGCGCCAAAACCCTGTACAGCATAAGCTCCTGCCTTATCCATAGGTTCTCCTTCCAGAACGTACTTTTCTATCTCGTCCCTCCCTATACACCTAAACTTTACAAAGGACACATCGTGAAAGAGTATCCTCTTACCTTGAGATATCACACATACAGCGGTGATCACTTTGTGCCATCTGCCCGAAAGTAAGCTGAGCATCCTTTTTGCTTCTTGTGCATCTTTCGGTTTTCCAAGCACTTTACCGCTTAGCACCACTAAGGTATCAGCACCTATAACGGTAGCGTACTTGTACTCTTTCCATACAGTAAAGCTCTTTTTAAAGGCTAAGCTTCTTGCTGTCAGAAGCGGAGAGTTAGCATGCTCATCTTCTTTGACACCCGAAGGTATAACCAGAAACTTAAAACCCAACATGCGCAGTATGTCAACCCGCCTTTTGGACTCGGAAGCAAGTATGAGGAGCTTCACCTTAATTTTATATTATAACCCCTGCGTAATTTTCCACACCGTGAGGATAAAACTATTAAATTCATATGTATGTGCGGTATATTTGGGATATTTAATGCGGAGCATGCGGGAAAGTACGCCTTCTACGGTATATACGCCTTGCAACACAGAGGTCAGGAGAGTGTGGGTATAGCTACTTCCGACCGCGAGGGTATGTATCTTGTGAAAAAACCGGGTCTTGTTCTGGAAGCTATCACCGCCAAAGACATGGAAGCTTTAAAGGGAGATACAGCGATAGCCCATGTGAGGTATTCTACGTCTGGAGACAGCGGAGGATCCAACGCACAACCCCTCCTTAAGGAAACTTCCCTCGGTCAGACAGCGCTTGTGCATAACGGCAATCTCGTCAATTACCATACTTTAAAGACATCCCTCCAGGAACGTGGTGTTAGCTTTTATCATACGTCCGATAGCGAGCTTTTCCTTACTCTCCTTGATGTTGGGGAGTATGTACCTCAACACATAAAGTTGCATCCAGAAGATGAACGTATATTGCCCAAGATTTTTTTCGCTTTAAGTAAGGTCAAAGGTGCGTACAGTGTTATATATATGTTCAGAGATAGGCTCGTAGTAGCTCGTGACCCTTACGGTTTTAGACCGCTACTTATCGGCAGGCTCAAGAACTCCATACTTTTTGCTTCAGAAAGTTGCGCCTTTGATATCTTGGGAGCAGAAACGTGGAGGGAAGTAAAATGTGGTGAGGTAATAGTGGTTGACAAAAAAGGCATCCGAAGCTACCAACTCTTCAGGCAGGATAAAAAAGCCATGTGTATATTTGAGTTCGTTTATTTTTCCAAGCCGGAGGTCTTCCTTTTTGGAGATTGGGTCTATAGGGTGAGAAAGGCTATGGGGATGGCATTGGCAAGGGAGGATGACATAGACGGAGATGTGGTTGTACCGGTGCCTGATTCTGGTGTGGTACCTGCTATAGGTTACTCACAGGAGAAGGGTATACCCCTTGAGCTTGGCATCATAAGAAACCATTATGTCGGGAGGAGTTTCATAGAACCTACACAGGAGCTGAGAGACATAAAAGTTCTCATGAAACTCAATCCCAATAGGGCTGTCCTTGAAGGCAAGAGGGTTATAGTCATAGATGACTCTCTGGTGAGAGGCACCACATCAAGAAAGATAGTTAGCATGCTAAAGCGTGCAGGTGCAAAAGAGATACATCTCAGAATTGCATCACCTCCCGTTATAGGTCCATGTTATTACGGTATTGATACCCCCACAAAGGAAGAGCTTATAGCAAACAGGTTTAGCCCTGAGGAGATAAGGCAGTTCATAGGTGCAGACTCTCTGAAATACCTCTCCTTAGAGGGTTTAAAGAGCTGTGTTAAAAAGTCCGAAGATTTTTGCGATGCTTGTTTTAGCGGTGTTTATCCCGTTGAATATGAAGACAAAGCGTTGCGTATGCGCTGAATGGTGTCAAGAACAGCTTCCAAAGATGCCAAAGGGAGCATGTTGGGACCATCGGATAGTGCGCTATCAGGATCGGGATGGGTTTCCATAAAGATACCTTCACATCCTACAGCAACAGCTGCACGGATCAGAGGTAAGACGAATTCCCTCTGACCTGAAGATCTGTCACCTGCACCACCTGGAAGCTGAACGCTGTGTGTTGCATCAAAGATGACCTTTGCAAAGCTTGACATAATGACGAGACTTCTAAAGTCCACCACCAGATTGTTATACCCAAAGGATGTTCCTCTCTCCGTTATGTAGTATTGGGAGGCTCCTGCATGCTTGAGCTTGTCCACTACGTTTTTGACATCCCAAGGAGCCAAAAACTGACCCTTCTTTACGTTTACAGGTTTTCCTGTTTTTGCGGAGCTAATCAAGAGATCCGTTTGCCTGCTCAAAAAGGCAGGTATCTGTATGATATCCACAACTTGGGATACAGGTTCTACCTGCCATGTTTCATGTACATCCGTAGTTATCCTAAGACCAAACTCTTCCTTTACTTTGCTAAGCACCTTTAAGCCTTCCTCAAGCCCGGGACCTCTGTAAGAATTCACAGAAGACCTGTTTGCCTTATCAAAGGAGGACTTAAAAACGAATGTAAACTCAGGATAAAGCTCAGAAAGTCTTTTGAGTTCTTTCGCAACTTCAAAGACAACCTTCTCACTCTCTATAACGCAAGGACCCGCAATGATGATCATATTTCAAATTTTAGCGTATCTTTCAAGATAGAGCCTGGCAACCTCTTTGGCAAGGGAGTTCATCCTTCTTATGTACCTTGCTCTCTCCTGAACGGATATCACTCCTCTCGCGTCAAGGAGGTTAAAGGTATGAGAACACTTAAGAAGATAGTCGTAAGCAGGAAGGACAAGTTCTTCAGAAAGAAGCCTCTTTACCTCCCTTTCGTATAACTCGTAAAGTTCAAAAAGCATGTCCGGATCTGACCTTTCAAAGTTGTATAGACTCCACTCGTACTCTGATCTTTTGAAAACATCACCGTAGGTTAACCACTCGTTCCACTTTACGTCAAATACGCTATCCACATCCTGAAGGTACATGGCGATCCTCTCAAGTCCATACGTGATCTCCACTGAAATCTCTTCAAGATCAAAACCGCCCGCTTGCTGAAAGTATGTAAATTGTGTGATTTCCATACCGTCAAGCCAGACCTCCCAACCAAGCCCCCAAGCTCCCAAAGTAGGAGATTCCCAGTCATCCTCTACGAACCTTATATCGTGCTGGGAAGGATCTATACCCAGAACTTTAAGGCTTTCCAAGTATATTCCTTGCGGATCCTCTGGAGCAGGTTTTAGGATCACCTGAAACTGAAAGTAGTGTTGGAGTCTGTTTGGATTCTCACCATACCTGCCATCTTTTGGTCTCCTTGAAGGCTCAACATAAGCCACGTTCCACCCCTTAGGTCCAAGTACCTTCAGAAAAGTGGCAGGATTCATAGTTCCTGCACCGGTTTCTATGTCGTAAGGTTGCCATAGCGCACAACCCATATCAGCCCAGAATTTTTGGAGGTTCATGATTATGTCTTGGAAGTACATAACTCTATTATATTCCCTTTCAGAAATTTTTTCTCCCTATGGGAAAAAGTTCTGATTTAATATTTTTTAATGGCAAAGAGCTTGATAGTGCTTTCGGATCAGGAGGAATTTTTCTCTTTCCTGATAGATGGAGGGGAAATATGCAAGATCAAGGTTGAAAAAAAGGGTCTTGTCAGGATAGTGGATAGCATATTTAAAGGCAAAGTGAAGAAGTTGGTAAAGGGTATGGACGGTGTATTTGTTGACATAGGGCTTGAAAGGGAAGCTTACCTCCCTTTGAAACACAACTGTAAAAAAGATGGGGAGGAGATAAAGCCTGTCAGAGTAGGAGAAGAAATCATCGTACAGGTTGTAAGGGAGCCTATAGGGGAAAAGGGAGCTAAACTTACAAAAAGGATAAAACTTGTCGGTAAGTATCTCATATACGTACCAAATGCCAACGATGTGAGATTTTCTTCAAGACTGAGCAAAGAGGATAGAGAAAGACTCAAAGGCATAGCCCTTGAGGTTCTTCCCAAGTACGGTTTTAGCTGTGGGGTAATATTTAGAACTCACGCTTCAAAAGCAAGCGAAAAGGAAATAGTAAAGGACATAGATAGCCTTAAAAAGCTGTGGCTGAAGATCCTCAAAAAATCCTCAGTTCAAAAAAAACCCGGTATACTCCTTGAAGAGTACCCTTCTTACGTAAAGATAATAAAGGATCACTGGTACGAACTTGAGGAAATCGTTGCAGATAGTCCTTACGTATGGAACGATATAGTGTCCTTTCTTGAGGAATTTGAACCTCCTTTGGTGAAAAAAACTGTGTACGTTAAGGATGCGGGCGTATACGTAAACAGATACAGGATACATGACACTTTCAGAAAGATGCTCAGCAGACAAGTTTGGCTCAGAGGAGGTGGGTACATAGTTATAGAGGAAACGGAAGCCATGACTGTTATTGATGTGAACAGCGGAGAGCCTTGCGGAGAATCTCATGAGGAGAATGCGCTAAGTACGAATCTGGAAGCCGCAAAGGAGATAGCTAAACAGATAATGCTGAGGGATATAGGTGGTATAATTGTTATAGACTTTATTGATATGAAGAAACAGGAAAACAGGGATCTGGTGATTAAGACCTTACAAGACTCTTTTGGGGATGAAGCGTGTAACATACAGATTTATGGTTTTACGAGGCTGGGACTTTTGGAAATGGCGAGGAAAAAAAGCGGTGAGAGTGTATCCTCTTTGTTAACTGAGAGCTGTCCGCTGTGCAGAGGGAAAGGGAAAGTAAAGAGTAAGAGCCTGTTAGCTTTTGAACTTGAAAAAGATCTCAAGAGAGAGCCACACGGCATTATAGATCTGCATATAAACCCACAAAGTGCGGACACAGCAAAGGGCGTTGTAAAAATGCACGGACTTAAGTATGTGAACGTTATAGAAGATAAAAGCGTGGATTACAATGACTACGAAATACATTACAGGACTTGAGAAATGAAGAAGATTACATTTATGGTTCTTCTTGCACTTTTGTTTGGCTGTGCCAAGATGACTGAGGAAAAGAGAGCAAAGTTCGCAACTGAGTATTATCAGGAAGGAATGATCGCTTACGCTAACAGAAACTACTCAAAAGCTGTGGAGAGGCTCAAAGAAGCTCTTAAGTATCTTGAAAACCTTACACCTGAGCAGATAAAGGAAGCTAAATATGCCATAGCTGAAAGCTATTACATGAATAAAGATTATATAAATGCGGTAGTTTACCTTGAAGACTTTCTCTTTTATTATCCAGACATACCAGAATCGGAGAGGGCTTACTTTATGCTTGTAGACAGCTATATGAAAGTAGCACCTGATCCATACAGAGATCAAACCTACACCTTGAAAGCTATAGACAAAGCTAAGGATTTCTTGAGTAAGTTTCCGCAAAGTCCTTATGCAGATAGAGTTAGAGCTATTATGGACGATGCCCAAAAGAAACTTGCGAGGCACGAATATCTAATAGGTAGGTTTTACGAAGATTTTGGTTACTATTATTCCGCATCGCTAAGGTATAGAGACCTGCTTATCAACTATCCCGAACAGGTTTCCGATGTGGAGGTCTCTTTCAGATATATAAAGTCACTCCTGCTTGTGAGACTTCAAGCTAAGAAAGAAGAGGAAAAGTACAGAGGCTGGATAGATGAAGCTAAAAAACATCTCAAAGATGCAAAGACGGAGGATGACAAGAGAGCGATCCAGAAAAGAATTGATTTCCTTGAGGGACAAATACAAAGGTGGAAAAAGATGGCTCAGGAAAGTTATGAAGAGGGACTCAAAAACATGGAAAGGTATAAAAGTATATACGGGGAAAACAGTTACTACAAGGAGCTTGAAAAGTACGCAAAGAGATGACGGATAAATTAAAGCTTATAAAAGGGCTTCTTGAAGACAAAAAAGGTGAAGACGTAGTAGTGCTTGATGTTTCTAACTTCACTAACATAGCAGATTACTTTATTATAGCTACCGCAAACTCCTCAGTTCACGCAAAGGCTCTCGCTGACTATCTTACACAAGAGTTAAAAAAGCACGGTATAGAACCCGATCACATAGAGGGTTTGGAAAATGCCAACTGGATACTGATAGATTATCTTGACACTATAGTGCATATATTTCAGAAGGAGTGGAGGGAGTATTACGATCTGGAGTGGCTCTATGGAGCTGCAAGGAGGGTTGAGGTATGAGCTTTATTAAAGTGCTTTTTGTAATTATACTTACCGTAATTTTTCTCATTTTCGTAGCTCAACACGCCTATTACGTTGACCTCAATTTCTTCGGTATGACGTACAAAGTCCCTTTGTTTGTCATCATCTTGCTATCCTTTAGCGCAGGTTTCTTATTTCCCACCCTCTATTTCCTCGTTAAGGACATAAAACAGAGCGGATTCACAAAAGGTATAATAAACGGTATATACCAATTGGCTCGTGGTTATCCGCAGAAAGCCCAAGGGGAACTTCTGGGAGCTGCAAAAAGGAGCGAAGCTGTAGCGTGGCTTGTTGTGAAATCCCTTACAAAAAGGGGAGAGCTTCAGAAAGTGGAAAGTTTAAGACTTAAAGCTGACACGGGTTTAGTGGACAGTTCTATAGGTTCAAGACTGCTCAAAAGCGGAGAGTACGAAAAAGCAAAAGGGTACTTTCTTTCAGCCCTTTCAAAGGATGATGCCAACCTCTCAGCTTCAAAAGGTCTAAGGGATATAAGTTTTTTGGAGAAGGAGCTGGAGGTGTGTATAAAGTATCAGGAAGGCATCCTCAAGTTGTGCGAAAAGTGGGAAAAAGAAACTCAAAGAAAAATATTATCCGAGATACTTACTTATGCTTCGGAGTATCTTCCTGAGAAGAGAAAGGATCTTTTAGAAAAGGCACTTGACATTCACAGGTCTTTTTACGTACAAGCTCTCTGGATCAAGTATCTCCTTGAAAAAGGAGATGTAAAAGAAGCAAAAAAGCAAATAGAAAAAGCCTTCAGCACAAATACGCATAATGAGACATTCGCTATCCTTTCTCAGAACGAAGAGCATCTTACCAAAATTATGGATATCATAAAGGAAAAGGAGGATAGCATAGATCCGGATGTGCTTGCAAGAATATATATAAAACTGCACCTCTTTACCCAGCTGAGACCTTTACTTGAGAGGGTATCAAAACCCGTAAAACTTATGGCTCTCGTTTCTGAGTCCCACAAAGATACTGATAAGATGTGTGGCGAAGTCGTTGAAGAACTTTTCAAACCCTGGATATGTTCCTGCGGTGAGGGTTATAATAATTATCAGCCCTTGTGTGAGAGATGTCTCACATGGGGAAAAATAGCATTAAGGGGGATAAAAGATGCTACTGGACATAAGTAAAAAGCTTGTAAGGCTGAAAGTAGTGTATTACGGACCTGCGCAATCTGGTAAAACTACCAATTTGGAAAGGCTTGCAAATATGGAGGGGCTGAACATTATGAAGATAGACACACACGGAGAAAAGACCTTAGTCTTTGACTTTGTCACTAAGAAAGTAGATATGGGAAGTATTGAGGTATCTTTTGCCCTTTATACCATACCCGGGCAAGACATATACAGAGATATAAGGCTAACTGTCATGAGGGGAGTGGACGGTATAGTCTTCGTTGCAGACGCGCAAAGGGAAAGACTTGAAGAGAATATAGAGTTTTTTAAACTCCTGAAAGAGGACTTAAAGAAGGTGGGAAAAAGCTATGAGAACCTCCCTTTAGTCCTTCAGTATAACAAGATGGACCTTCCCAACGCCCTTGAGTTTGAAACCTTAGAAAAGGAGTTAAACCTTGAAGGTATAACTTCAGTGCCTGCAATAGCCATCAAAGGTGAGGGAGTACTTGAAACCTTTAATCTACTTACCAGCAAGATGCTAAGCAAAATAAGGCAGATGGTAGGATAAGATGCTGTCTGGATACATAAATACCGCTCAAGATGTGATAGATATAATAAACAGCTGTCTCATAAATAAGGAGGGCATTCTGGACTTTTTTTCCAACGGAAGCTTTATATCCCTCTATATACAAAAGGGTAAGGTGAAGGCTTTTTCAGTACCTTCCTTTGAAGGTGTTTCCGAAAGTCTAAAAAATAGGACAGCTTTACTTTTTTATCACCTCTCCGAAGTTTTGGAAAATCCAGAAGGTTTTTTTACTTTCAGGGAAGATACACCCATTGAGAACTTCCTTAACCTTGAACAACCCATTCAAGCTGAAGAATTGGTACTGCAACTACAACTCGTTTCTCATGAACTAAAGAACCTTATAGATAAGATCATTACCCCTTTTGCGGTTTTAAAAGTACAAAAACCTTTTGAAGGCATGGAAAAGTATGACGAAAAAAACCTATACGAAATAATCGGTTCCTCCGAAGACAGTATAATAGATACACTGCGCAAGGTCAAAGAACTTTTTTCACAAGGTTTTCTTGATATACACCAGTTTTATCAAATTGATATAGAAAGGAACAAGTTTTTGACAGAGTACATCATAAAGGATGTGGAGGCAAAGAAAATAAATATCAACACTATACTTGAAAATCTTCAGCTTAGCAAATTTACTGGTTTTTTAAAGGCAACGGATCAGTCTAACGAGTTTGAGATGTATTATGTAAAAGGAAAACCCATAAGCTTATACCCGGTAAATTATGATTTTTTTGAGTTTTTCCTAAATCAAAGCAATTCCATGCACATAAGCGTGATTAGTATGGATGCTACTTCTATGAGCCTTTATATGCTAAAACATTCGGAAAACAGAAGTGTAAATAGCCTTCAGGGTGACTTTCTTGAGGTAGGGAAGGTATTTATGGGTATGAGCAGAACAAAAAGCAGTGGTCTTATCATGCTTCACATGCCGCAGAAAAAGGTTTACATACTTTACGAAGAGGGAAAGATGAGAGGTATGTTGGAGGAAGATCAAGGTCATATCAAAACCATCTCACAGCTAAAGCTTGAAAAACCCTTCTGGATGGATCTTATCTTCTATGAACCTATGGGCAATATGGGATCGGTGGTTTACCTCTTTTTGATAAATCTCGTTTACGGCATACTACTAAAGCATGTGAGTGATGTAAATCAAAGCATAATGGGATACACCGCATCTTCTGACCTATTTGTATACGAGGAAGGGTCCATAAAGTACAGGAGAAGACCCAAAGAAGAAGATGACGTGATTCTCGGATTTCTATCTACACTACTGGATATAGGATACAGGACTCTCGGTCAGAAAAAACTTGAAGAGGCTCTGGAGATATCTTTACAACCCTATAGGGATGCGTTTAAAATCATGGATGTGGAGGAGTTTATAAAGTTGCCCAATGAGAGTACTTCTCGTTGAAGATGATACTTATGTAGGAGAGATGATAAAGGAAGGTCTCCAGTACGAAGGCTACAACGTAGTTTGGGTAAGAGACGGTTTTTCCGCAATAAGGGAAGTGACAGATGGAGATTATGACCTTGTACTTCTTGACATAATGCTTCCCAAGTTTGATGGCATAAAGGTGCTAAGGAGAATAAGGGAGGTCAAAGATACACCCGTTATAATGATCACCGCAAAATCCCAAGTGGAAGATAAGGTGGAAGGACTTTCCGCTGGTGCAGATGATTACATAACAAAACCCTTTTCATTTAAGGAGGTGCTTGCAAGGATAAACGCTGTACTCAGAAGGTGTAAGAAAGAAGAAGAGGGTATCATAAAGATAGGTGATCTTGTGATAAATCC
Source organism: Hydrogenobacter sp. (assembly GCA_041287335.1). Lineage (NCBI taxonomy): Bacteria > Pseudomonadati > Aquificota > Aquificia > Aquificales > Aquificaceae > Hydrogenobacter > Hydrogenobacter sp. Next base: position 4,298 of record JBEULM010000045.1, on the reverse strand, counting down.
AAAGTCTTATGAAGTCTACTATAGAGGACAAAGTGTAAAGCTTACAAACAGGGAGTTCAAGCTTCTTAAAGTGCTTGCAGAACATGCGGGAGAAGTGCTGAGCAGGGAAAGGCTCTTTGCAAAAGTTTGGGGATCATCTTACGGTGAAAACTCCAACGTGGTAGATGTCTACATAAAAAACCTCAGAAACAAGTTGGAAGATAGACCTCCAAAGCTCATACACACCATCAGGGGAATGGGTTACATGCTCAAACCTCAGGATGTCAGTTAAGTTTAAACTTCTCCTCTTTTTCGTAAGCGCTTATGTAATTAGCATGCTAAGTGTGGCTCTATTTACACTTACCGCTGTTAAGGAACTACTTCTTAACTACACTTACGACTACATGGAGTATCAAATAAAACCTGCCATAGAGTTCTACAAAAACCTTCACGCAAACCCATCAAGATACATAAATTTATTAGCCTCCGATGTGGTTTCCAGAGATATAGCGAGCGTTGTGATAGACAAAAAGGGCAATATAAAGCATAAAGAATCCTTCTTGGATGGTGAAGATCCGCAGATAACTCCCGAGGATATAAAATTCTTTTTAAACAACAAGAAGGGCGTTCTGTACGAGTACACCTTTATCGTTAAAGATTTGGGCGATTACAAACTCGTCCTTCTTGGAAAGATGGAAAGGATAGAAAGTATCCAAAAAAAGCTCGTAACTTTCATAACACTATTTACCTTGTTCATATCCTTACTTATAGCTCTTACCCTTATGATCTTTATAAGGCGTATGCTTAAACCTCTTGGGTATCTTACCAGTATCTCTATGGAGGTATACAGGGGAAACATGGGAGTGAAGGTAGAAAAAAGCGACAGTAAAGATGAGTTTGGGGTTCTTCAAAACGCTTACAGGGATATGCTCGGAAAACTCCAAAAAACTTTTGACTGGCAAAAGGATTTTATAGCCGGTATGGCGCACGAGCTTAAAACACCACTCACTTATATAAAAGGACAGCTTGAGCTTATCAGCATGGGTATTTACAAAGATGAAGCAAGGCTTGGAGAAGTGATCAAAAACATGTCGATCCAAGTGAGCAAAATGGAAAGACTTATAAACCATTTGGTACTTCTGATGAGATTAGAATCCGGTATACCACTTAAACTTTCTCCGGTAAGCTTAAACGAGATATTTGTGGAGATAGATGAAGAGTACGAATTTATAAAGCGAACGCATAACTTCAGGGTGGAGTATCTGATCCAGGACGTCAAAATCCTCGCAGACAGAGACTACATGAAGATAGCTTTAGGGAATCTCGTAGAAAACAGCTATAAGTATACTCAAGAGGGAGGGACAATAAGGCTTTATTATTCTGACGGATGTCTCATTGTTGAGGATAACGGAAGAGGCATAAAAGACACTCAGAAAGTCTTTGAGAGGTTTTACAGGGAGGCTCAGGATAAAGAGGGTTTCGGACTTGGGCTTTCCATAGTTAAAGCTATAGCTGATGCTCACCACTTTAAACTTTCTATAGAGAGCAAAGTTGGACATGGTACAAAAATAAGCCTCTGCACAAAAGGAGATTTTCCCAATTAGTTTGGTATATATTTATTAGAATGCCCCTCGCTATTATGATTTGGGGTAAAGAAGAAGGGAAACGTTTTTATCCAGAAAAGCTCCTCTGGCTTGTAGACAACCCGCATCCCCATTGGGTAGAAACCGCAAAGGATAATTTGAAGATGGACTTTAAGGAAACGGGCTTTAGGCAGTTTATAACTTTAAACTCTAAATACATAGTTACTGATGCCATGCTTATGTTTGGTTTGCAATTTGCAAAATCAAAAGACAGGCTTTTGGAGGCTCTCAACCCGGTAAGACTTATGGTGAAGGTAAAACCGGGAAGCTTTCTCAGTATGAGCCATCACTTTCTGGGAGCGCCTTTTGAGGTAGAGTGCGATGAGGTGCTCAGAGAGTTTCTCCTTTCGGCAAGGAAGGTGCTTGAAGAAGGAGGATTTTCTCTTGACGTTCTCATCATATCCTATAACCCTTACATTGAGGATCTGATTCTTAGTAATCTGGATAGGATAAGTGGATTAAGGTATAGATTTTACAGTGCGGGAACATGATGGAAAAAGACTACAAAGGACCTTTTAGCAGGATGGGAGAAGGTCTCGTAGAGAGGTACATTGAAGACTTAAAAAAAGAACTGGAGAAAAAACCGAACGATCCTGACCTTAACTTCAAGCTTGGAGTAGCTTACGTAAGACTCAAAAAGATAGATGAGGCTCGCAATATATACAAAAAACTCAGAAGTATAGATCAAAAACTCGCAAAGGATCTTTTGGACCTTATATACGAAGTATGAGCTTTCATTACCTCTTGAAAATCATTTTTAAATGCTTTATATTATAACACATTATGGTTAAGGATGTTGAAGTAAGGCTTGATAGGTTCATAGATAGGTGTAAAAGTATGGGACTTAAGATTACCCCTCAAAGGGTTGCGGTTTATGAAGTGCTTCTAAATAGAGAGGATCACCCTACAGTAGAAGAGGTTTACAACGAGGTAAAAAAGAGATACCCTTTTGTTTCCTTGGCGACAGTTTACAGAACGGTGGAAACCCTTGAAGAACTCGGTTTTGTCAAAAGGGTAGCTTATTGGGGAGGTTCCATCAGGTACGATGCCAACGTGGAAGATCATCACCACCTCATATGTACGCGGTGCGGTGCTATAAGGGACATTCACCTTGACATAAACTGGCAACCTCCAAACTATATGGAAGGGTACAGGGTTGAAAAATACTCCCTTCATATTTATGGAGTGTGTCCCGAATGTCAGAAGAGAGAGATCTGAAAGTTTACACAAACTCACAGGTACTTGATCGCATAAATAGGGAACTTCCCGAATGGAAATACGAAGAGGGTTTTTTGATCAGGGAATTTCATACAAAGAATTGGAAGGAAACATTATTTCTAACTAATGCGATAGCATACCTTGCTGAGGTCTACTGGCATCATCCTGACCTTGAATTGTCTTTTAAAAGACTTAAGGTGAAACTGCAAACTCACGAGGCGGGAGGCATAACTGATAAAGATTTTGAATTGGCAAGGGAGATAGAAAAGATAGCTACCATACCACAAAGGAAGTGATATTTTAAGGTGTGTAAACGGCTTCTATACGGGCGTTGTTTCTCCCCTGAGGATCCGTCACATCTGATATTATAGAGAATATGAAACCTTTGTTTCCCGGGGGTAGTTTACTGTAAGCAACACCAGTTATTGGGTATCCGGGAGGTGGTCTGTAGCCGGCAAAACACACTTTTACGGTGTTATTAAACAAATTGGTAGAGCCCTTGAGCCGAAATTTTAAGTTCAGACTGCAACAGCATTGACCCACAAGAAGCTGTCCACTAATGCATGGTGGATTACCGTCAGGACATGGTTGGTTGTAAACTATTCTGTCAAAAACATCCGTAGTTATGGCGTAGTTGATACCTGAAGCGGCAGCTTCCCTTGCAGAAGAGTAAGTTCTCACAGCTTCCGAGCTTTCAAAAAGTCTGGTGAGTATAAAGTATAGTCCTCCCAGAAGGATAAGGACAAGTACAGCGGTTATCAGGGCTGAGACTAAGGCTACACCCCTTACCTTATATTTTTCAGGGGGATATCCACCTCTGCTATTGACCATCTGTAATACCTCCAATCTGTAGGCATAACTATTGCGCCTCCACAATAATCGCTGAAGTTAGGCACATTACTCTGTACACTTTGCCTGCCTCCCACCTGAAGCAGTATACATAGCCTTATACCAAGAAGGTTACTTATATCACTGTTGGGAACACTGTCACTGTATGTTATACCCTTTGTAGGATCTGGGATTATGTACCTTACCCTAAAAGCTCCTACACAATCTACGAGGGGTTGAGATGCGTCCGCACCTACCCTTTTGAAGAGGGTCTGAGTTCCAGAAGCGCAGAGTTTTGATGCTGTAGGACTCACACCCAGATAGTAACGGGTTACAAAGTCAGCGGGATAAATTTTATCCTCCACGTTAAATACAAGTGCGTTAGCACAGCTGGATGTGATGTCCTGCTTAGTTATGGGACTAAGACACACGACCCTTGAGTTGTCTGCAGGAAGTCCCCAGCTGGCAGAAGAGCATGGTCTAAAAAAATAGTCCCTCGCCTGTGTAGTGACATTTTTACCTGCATCAGTTACACCCCAGCAACCTATGTCACTTCCCTGTCTTGTGGCTAAGCTCAGAAAATCTATTTCGCTACCACTGATTGCGATAACTGCATTAGAACTTTGTACG
>JBEULM010000044.1 GCA_041287335.1 Hydrogenobacter sp. | reverse complement strand
TAAGTAGAAGCTTAGATCCTTCATATCCTTTTTGTAGTTAGCTTGCGCTTGTTGTATTGCACTCTCAAGATCCACTTTGTAAAGTTTTAGCTTTATAAGGTCTATTAAACTTAAAAATCCCAGCTTCTGTTTTTGCTCCTGGATTTTGAGCATCTTCTCAAAATCCCTCAGATCCTCGCTCAAATACTCAAGGTATGCTCTGTCGGAAAGTGTCTGAAAATACACAGATATGAACTGAAGCTCCAAACTTCTAAGAAGGCTATCCCTTTGATACTCTACTGACCTTAGCTGATAAAAGGCAGATAGCTTTCTATACTGTCTTTTGTCCCCTAACTCTATGGGTTGGTCTATCCTTGCAGAAAACAGGGTGTTGCCCGTGTCATACACAAAGCTTTTCCCAAAGTTAAGTCCTGTGTAGTTTACAGAAAGGGTAGGGTTTTGCAAAAGCCCAGATTGAACGTATGCCCCTTCAGCCTTTTTCACTTCATACTGCGCTATCTTAACATCATAGTTTTTTTCTTTGAGGAGTTTGAGAGCGTCACTTAGCTTTATTTCTTCGGAAAACACCACGCTTACCAGAAGCATCAGCACAAAAAAATGCATAGCCCAAATTTTAAAAAAAAGGATATTAAGTTTTTATAAAGGTTTCCTTCATAAAATCTTAACCTAATGATCTTATGCTTTAGAATATGAAGATTTTGAATGTTGATAACAGACGCATAGCTGAGAAATTACGCACACGGCTTTTAAAAAGGGGCATGATCGTAGCTGAGATCTCCAAGCGGGAAGACCTTTACAAAGATTTCGTAAAGAAGGCTGATATAGTACTATTTCTCAAAGGGGAAAAGTAATTCTAAATTCCCCCTCCCTTTGAGAAATGTTCACTTTATAAAGTCTTTCAGGGCTTCGTAGGCTCTCATAGCCTTTTCAAACCTTTCGTTTATAACGTCCCAGTTTAAGCTTTGAATGAATGCATCTATGTAGGGAGGTCTCTTGTTTTTCTGATCTACATAGTAAGCATGTTCATAAGTGTCAAGAACTATGATGGGAATGAGTCCTGTATAATTATACATATTGTGAGCATCTAAACCGTTGACTACAAGCCTACCCGAAAAGATATCAAGCCCCAGAATAGCCCACCCTCTAAAAGCTATACCTGCGGACTTTATCTCCTGAATACAGGCATCCCAAGATCCAAAATCCTCTTCCACTTTCTTTCTGAGTGCTTGAGATGGTTCTCCCTGAGGCTTTAGATGTCCAAAATACAGCTCATGAAGGACAACACCCATATAATTAAAAGTTTCTTCAACCTTTAACTCTCTATATTCGGAATAATTTTGATTGGCTTTGCTTCTGTCTGAGAAATTAAGATCGGCAAGTTTTTCCTGAATCTCGTTATACTTTGTAACGTATCCCTTGTAGTGTGCTTCAAAATGAGGTTCTATTTGCTCGTTGGATATACCCCTCAGGTCGGAGGGTTTCAGATGGTCTTTCGGTTGCAATTTGTGAACTGCCATTGTACCACCTCCTTGTAAGAGTTTACTTTTTAGAATTTTAACATATTTGAAAAACATCATTATATGAGGACAATCATCTTGCAATTTTTTGACTTGAAGGTAGTTTTATTTAAAAAGGAAGAGGAGGTGTAAAAATGCCGGAGGTTTCTTACTCAGGTTGGGAGATATTTTTTAGGTGGATCCACTTTGTAGCTGGCATAACATGGATAGGGCTTCTTTACTTTTTCAATCTGGTAAATACACCTTACACAAAGATGACCAAGCCTGAAGAGAGACCTGCTCATATACCAAAACTCATGCCAATAGCTCTAGCGTGGTTTAGATATGCAGCTCTTGTCACAGTTATAGTAGGTCTAATAATTATTTACATGAAATACTGGTCCGCAGGTGACATAGTAAGCTCCGATTCTGCAAAAACTATATTAGTAGGGGGTGTGCTTGGTATAATTATGATGATCAACGTCTGGCTTTTCATCTGGCCTAATCAGAAGAGAATTATTCAAGCAACACTTAAAGGGGAAAAGCCAGATCCCAGCTGGGGAAAGCAGGCTTTACTCTTTTCACGCGTAAACTTTACACTATCTTATCCTATGCTACTCTTTATGGGAGCCGCTTCCCACTATCCTATGGGGTGGGGTATGATACTGATAACAGGCATAATAACTGCCTTAATAGGCTTAGGTATAGTGCTTTATGTACAGCGTTAATGTCCTTCGTGCATATGCATACCGCCTTCAGATTTTTTCACGTCAGCTTTTACCTTAACTTCCCCTGATTTTTCAAACTTCAACGTTATTTCAACCTTTTGTCCCTCTTTGGGTTTTTCTGTGAGGTTTATCAACATAAGGTGATATCCTCCCGGCTTTAGTTCCACGCTTTTGCCCGGAGGGATCTCTAAAGCTTTTACCTTCCTCATTTTGCCCCCAACCGTTTCGTGAAGTTCTACAACTTTCGCTATACTGGTAGATGCGCCTACAAGCTTATCAGGTGCATCTCCCTTATTTTCAATTACCATGTAGGCAGCGCTCATGCTTGATACTGGTGGTACTTCCCTCACCCATGCATCCTTGACTTCTATTTTTGGCACAGCAAATACAACCCCAGAAAAACTGAGCGCAAAAAGTAGCTTTCTCATATCAAGCCTCCTTAAGTTAATTTAAGTGTATTTTAAATCAAAAAAGTGAAAAAGTTATGAACTCGGAAACCGGTCCGGCGGGAGTCGAACCCGCAACCTTGGGATCCGTAGTCCCACGCTCTATCCAGTTGAGCTACGGACCGTCATAAGGATAAATATAGGCAGGAGGGTTAGAAGTCCCAGTCTATCTCACTCTAATATTTCAAGCACAACCCTTTTATTGGTTTTTCTACCCATGGCTGAAAGGATAGTTCTGAGAGACCTGGCTATCCTACCCTGCTTACCTATAACTTTACCCAGATCCTTTTGGTCCACCCTGAGTTCAATAACTACTGTCTTTTCCCCTTCAATTTCAACTACATTAACATGATCCGGATTGTCTACGAGGGATTTGGCAGTTATTTCTACAATGTCTCTCAGCTGACTCATGTCTTACCTCCTTTTAGAGTATTTTTGCGCTTCTGAGAAGACTTTTGGCACGGTCAGTAATTTCCGCACCTTTTGATATCCACTCTTTTACCTTTTCCTCTTTAAGCTCTAAATGTCTTCTTATTGGGTCATAAGCTCCGAGTATGTCTATGTATCTTCCTTCTCTTGGACTTTTTGCGTCCATGACAACTATCCTGTATATGGGGTGATGTGACCTTCCAAATCTTGCAAGCCTTATCCTGAGCGCCATGCCTTTCCTCCTGAGGTTTAGGTCTATTTATTATAACAGAATTTTTCACTTTCTGACTGAATTTATGACCACACTCAAAGAGGAAAGAGCCATCATAAGCCCCGCTATCTCTGGCTTTAATACGAATCCGTAAGAGGAAAAAAGCCCCGCTGCTAAAGGTATGCCAAGCGCATTGTAAAAAAACGCCCAAAAGAGGTTTTGCTTTATGCGAAGACTCACTTTATCAGCAACCTCAAATAGAAACTTGAGACCACCAAATCCGGAAAGAAGAACCACATCGCACACCTTTTTGGCAACATCCGTGCCTGAACCTATCGCAAAGGATACATCAGCCTTTGCCATAGCCGGTGCATCGTTTATCCCATCACCTACCATTCCTACGGCATAGCCCTCCTTTTGATAAACCTCCAGTAAATAGAGCTTTTCTTCAGGTTTCACTTTTGCGTGAAATACTTCTATAGAAAGAGCTTGTGCGGTTTTCCTTGCCCTGTCTTCGGCATCACCGGTAATCATAACGAGTTTTATACCTCTGTTTTTCAGATAATCAAGAGTTTCCTTTACGCCTTCCCTTATACCTTCTTCAAAGTGAAACTCCGCTAATATCTCGTTACCCTTCGCCAGAAGGGTTGCAGAGTTCTCGGAGCTGATACCAAGCTCACTGGGATTTCCGAGAAAGTAATCGTCGCAAAATACTCCCCTTCCCGGAACCTCGGTACAGTTTTTGAGATCAATCGCCCCAGCTCCTAAATTTTCACAATACTCCTTTATAGCTTTTGCATGCGGATGATTGGAGGTTCTTGCAAGGGAGAAGGCTATGTTTATAGCTTCTTTATAAAATACCGCTTTTGTCAGTTTAGGTTTTCCTTCCGTGAGGGTGCCTGTCTTGTCAAAGAGCAATACGTTAATGTCTTTCATCTTTTCAAGTGCAGAGGGGTTTTTTATAAGCAAACCCTTCTTGTATGCTCTTAAAAGACCAACGGTTAGAGCTAATGGAACAGCTATTCCAAAGGCACAGGGGCAGGAAACTACAAGTACAGAAAGACCGAAGCTGAAACTCTTCTGGAGGTCACCCGTCTTCAAATACCACAGAGCAAAAACAACAAGTGAGAGAGCTACCACAAACTGTACAAAGTAATGAGAGACCTTGTCAGCTATCCTGTGTATCTTGGGCTTTTGTCTTAGGGCATTCTCAACGAGCTTTATAAGAAGGGATACGTAACTACCTCCCAGAGTTTTTTCTACCCTCGCTTTTGCAAAACCGTTTAGCACTATACTTCCAGAAAGGATGCGTTCCCCCGGCACTTTTAATACAGGTTTGCTTTCACCGGTTATAACGGATTCGTCCACTTCAAGGCTTCCTTCAACGATAATAACATCAAGGGGAACGAGTTCCCCAGTTTTTAGAAGTATGATATCACCTATGAATACATCCTGAACGGGTTTTTCTTCCTCTTTGTTGTTTTTTAACACTCTGACCTTACTGGTTTGTATGCCGAAAAGCTCTCTTAATGATCCTGTAGCCTTCTCTTTAGCTCTATCTTCAAGATACTTTCCCACCCTCACAAAAGTTATAAGAAAGGCTGAGGTTTCAAAGAATGGGTGACCTTCAAGCAGTCCGACCATGGTAAATAAGCTATAAAGGTAGGCTGAGGTGCTTCCCAATGAAACTAAAAGATCCATATTCCCAACACCGGATAACAAAGATCTGTATGCTGATCTGTAAAAACCATATCCCCCTATAATTTGAATGAGAGTAGCGAGCAAAAACTCTGCATAAACTGTCCAGTAATTGTGGAAAAACATCAGTGGCAGAAAAGGTAAGCTAAGGAATACGCAAAGGAAAAGTATAAAAAGGCTTCTGTCTCTTCTTTCTACACCGGAAGAAACCCTATAGCCAAGAGTTTCTATAACATCTTTTATATTTTCCGGTGAGAGGAGATCTTCATCAAACTCTACATACACCCTACCCAGTTCAAAAGAAACCTCTACTTTCTTCACACCTTTGAGTCTCTTCAAATTTATTTCTATGGATCTCGCACAGTTAACGCAGGTCATCCCATCCACTTTTAGAGAAAGCTTCATAATTCTCAAGATCTCATAAAAAGCTTGTGAATTCAAGTGTTTTATTTATTTATACTTTTGGACACAACTTTAACGAGGATTTTAACTCCTTGACCTTCTTGGATAGATCCTCAATATTTCTTTCACCTGCAAGCTTCACGAGAGCGCTACCCACTACGACTCCATCGGAAAACTCGCCTATTGCTCTTGCATGTTCCCCTTTTGATACGCCAAAGCCAACCACAACCGGTTTTTGACAGTTTTCTCTGTATCTTCTTATGTTCTCTTTCAATCTTTCTAAGGGCAGATCTTCCCTTGCACCAGTTGTTCCCGTAATGGAAATAAAGTAAGTGAGTAGATCCGTGTGATTGCATATTAGTTTAAGTCTCCTTTCCGAGCTTGTAGGTGATGCGAGAAGTATGAGTGAAAGTTGGTACTTTTGGGTGTAACTTCCGAGTTCTTCGGATTCCTCAGGTGGGAGATCTGGAACGATAAAACCATCTATACCGTTCTCTTTCGCAAGGTGGCAAAACCGCTCAAGACCTATCTTGAACATAGGATTGTAATAAGTCATGAGTATAAAGGGGATATCCGGAAATTCCTGCCTGAGCGTTGAACTAATATAGAGTATATCCTTAAATTTGGTCCCCCTTTTTAGAGCCTCCTCGTGAGCGTGCTGTATGGTGATACCGTCGGCTACTGGATCGGAGAAGGGAAAGCCGATTTCCAAAATGTCAGCTCCACTTTTTAAGACAGATCTGAAAGCTTGAAGGGATGATTCAAGGTCTGGATAACCTGCCATGAGGTAACATACGAGAGCCTTTTCCTGACGCTCTCTCAGAAAATCTAACTTTCTTGATAATCTTTCTCTTCCCATAACTCAATCTCCACATCAATAGGGACGGACTTGCTGAGCATAGCGTAGACACTACAGTACTTCTCTATAGAAAGCTTCACTGCGGATTCTACAGCTTTTCTGCTTATACCTTCACCCTTAACACTGTATATGATCTTTATACTTTCGTAAACTCTCGGGAATTCGTCCCTTCTTATTCCTACAACTTCTATCCTTATGCTTTTAATTTTCTGTCTCTTCTTTCTGAGGATGCTTGAGATATCCACACCCGAACAGCCAGCAAGTGACACAAGGAGAAGTTCCATCGGTTTATATCCATGCTCACCGACCTTTAACTCACCAACTGAGGTAGCAGCTACATAAGTGTCTTCCTCAGAAAGGATAAGGCTTACACGCTTTTCTTCCATAGCTCAAACGCTCGTATCTATTAGAAAAAGCGGCTGACCGTATTCTACCGTCTCTCCGTTTTCAACAAGTATCTTCACTACCCTGCCTCTTACATCACTTTCTATCTCGTTCATAACCTTGAGAGCTTCTATTATACAAAGTACTTGACCAGGTGATACGATATCGTCAACCTCTACAAAGGGTGGCGCACCGGGAGAGGGAGATCTGTAAAAGGTACCCACCAAGGGACTTTTTATTACATGCAAGTGCTTTTCCTGTGTGGCTTCTTCGGAAGGTGGTAAGATTTCCACATGTTTGATCTCTCTATGTACCTCAGCCCTTTGTGGGTATTCCTTCTGATAAGTTTCAATGTGAATTCTCAATCCCTCCGTTTCTATACTCAAACTTTTTATATCGCTTCCTTTCACGAGACTTATGATCTCCTTTATGAAATCTCTGTCCATCACTTGACTCTCTCAATATAAACACCCTTTCTCGTGTCAACTTTTATTATGTCTCCCTCGTTGACAAAGAAAGGCACCTGAACTACAGCACCTGTTTCCAGCTTAGCAGGTTTTGAACCGCCAGCTGCAGTATCACCTTTGAAGGCTGGATCTGTTTCAACAACTTTGAGTTCCACATGCTTGGGAAGCTCTATGCCTATAGGTTGACCCTTATAGAGAAACACAACTACCGTCATACCTTCCTTTAAAAACTTTATTTCCTCTTTTATGTTTTCCGCAGGCACAGGTATCATCTCGTAAGTTTGCTGACTTATAAAGTAGTAATTGCTACCGTCATTGTAAGAGTATTCCGCAAAGACTTGTTCAAAGTCTGCAAGCTCAATGGTATCCGATGACTTGTACGTGATCTCAATGACGTTACCTGTCTGCATATTTTTTGCCTTGACCCTCACAAAAGCCTGCCCTTTACCGGGTTTTACATGTTCGTAATCAAGCACTCTGTATGGTTGTCCCGCATGCTCGATGAACATATCTCTCTGCACGCTGTTTATGTCTATCTTCACCGCCATACAAGTATTTTAGCACAGGTTAAAATTTGATCGTGCGACCTACGGTAGCTTTACTTACAGATTTTGGCACGAAAGATGGTTTTGTAGGTGCTATGAAAGGTGTGATGCTATCTATAAACCCTGATCTTCAGATAGTTGATATAACCCATAATATCGAACCTTTTAATATTCTTGAAGGTGCTTTGATACTTAAAGCTCACTACAGATACTTTCCACAAGATACTATCTTTCTTTGCGTTGTTGATCCCGGCGTAGGATCTTCAAGAAAACCCTTAGCTTTAAAATGTGGCAAATACACTTTTGTAGGTCCTCACAACGGAATTTTTGATCTCGCTTTGAAAGATATAGGTATGGATATACTTGCCTATCAGATAGAGCGTTACACACTTCCAAGATGGAACGAAACTTTTCATGGAAGAGATGTCTTTGCTCCTATCTGTGCTTACTTAAGTACCGGATTGCCACTGCATGAGGTAGGAAGATCTTTTGAGTACAATTACATGTTAAAGTGGGAAGATCCTCTTTCTGATGGGAAAAAGGTAAAAGGAAAGATAATTTACTTTGATAGATTCGGGAACTGTGTAACAAACGTTCCTTGTGGCAATTTCACAATGGGCGAGTTCAGAGGAGAAAAACTATGCGTAGTATCCCATTTTTTGCAACAGAAAGTAAAAAAGCCAGCTCTCTTGTGTGGAAGCTTCGGCTTTATGGAGCTTTTTATACCTCTTGATAGTGCAAAAGACAAACTGAAGGTAAGCTTGGGAGAGGAAATCATCTTCTACCTTCCTTAACGGAATCTTAACAATTAATCTGTAGAATTTCGTATGCGAAGGAGGTAAAGGTCATGAAGAAACTTTTCATAACGCTAATTTTGAGTTTGCCAATTTTCGCCTTTGCAGGCACAAACCACCCAGCCTTAGACACACTTCTTGAACTTCTTACAGAAAAGGGTGTGATAACGCCAGAAGAAGCCATGAAGGTAGCCGACCAACTAAGAAAGGATATGGATGAAAGGAACAAAGATATACAATCTATGATTAAAAAAGCTCTTGAAGAAGAAAAATCTAAGTAAGGAGGTAGAAACATGAAAAAAGCAGTATTAGCCTTAGCAGTTTTAACAGGCACAGTTCTCGCCATGGAAATCTCTGGAGCGGGAGCAACCTTTCCTTATCCTATTTATTCCAGGTGGGCTTACTACTTTGAGAAGGAAACAGGAAACAAGGTGAACTATCAATCGATAGGATCCGGCGGTGGCATAAGGCAGATAATCAACAGAACTGTAGATTTTGGAGCCTCTGACGCACCGCTTGCACCGGAAGAGTTAAACAAGCACAATCTTCTACAGTTTCCTACCGTTATAGGTGCGGTTGTTATAACCTACAATGTATCAGAACTTGGCAAAACGATAATAAACCTTGACGGGAAAGCAGTTTGCGACATATACCTTGGAAAGATAAAAAAGTGGAATGACCCATACCTCAAACAGCTAAACCCAAACATTAACCTGCCAGACAGAAACATAGTTGTAGTCCACAGATCAGATGGTTCTGGCACCAGCTGGATATTTACCAACTGGCTTTCTAAAGTATGCCCCGAGTGGAAGGAAAGGGTAGGATTTGGTACCTCTGTCAAGTGGCCCAGTGGTGTGGGTGGAAAGGGTAATGAAGGCGTAACGAACTATGTAAAGAGGTCTCAAGGTGGTATAGGCTATGTAGAATACATCTACGCAAAACAGAACAACCTACCTATGGCAAAGATAAAGAATAAAGAAGGCGTATTCGTA
>JBEULM010000043.1 GCA_041287335.1 Hydrogenobacter sp. | reverse complement strand
AGCTTTACGGATGCTGAAAAGCTACAAGATATTTTAAGTATGCTCTAATACAAAGCATACGAAACTTCCTATAATAGGAACAGAGAAGTTATCGTCTAATTTCAGAGGCAAAGCTTCCGCAATAGCTCCAAGCGACGAGATAACGAGAGCCTTTTCCCATCCAATCATGAAATAAAGTACACAAAAGCTACAGAAAAAGAAAGCAAAAGAGCCTTCTAAGGTCTTTTCAAAGAATTTCATTCTCCCTATGTGAGTACCAACGAGACTTGCAAAAGCGTCACCCACAGCAAGAAGAACTACACCAACAGCCGAACAATCCCTACCAAAGAGGAGAAAACTTAGCATTATACCTAAATTAGCCCAAATAGCTTGAATTCCCGGTCTTTCTATATTTTTCTCCCTCTCAAAATAGAGTATGGCTTGGTAAACTGGCTTAAAAAGCTCTCGCCCCATACCTGTGGTCACAAGTATATTTAGCATGATGACGAAGATAAAACTCACAAGAACAAGATAATAAGGAAAGAGTTTTATGGGTATGAGCCATAAACTTATAGCTACAAGGTGAAATAACTTTCTCCTCAACTCTAAGGCTAACATCTCACGAGACTGTCTGTCGTTCCGAAAGGATTTGGCACATAACCGTCCGCGTATGGATCGTTTTCCCACGCATTACCATCTATCAGATACTTGAATCTATACTCTCTTCCACTTCTCAATCTTTTCATTAGCCAAAAACTCCCATCCCTTTTTTTGTTCATGACCTCCGGTGTCCAACCGTTCCATTCCCCTACAAGTTCCACTTTACTCGCACCATCAAATCTGACGTTAAAGGTAACAACACAGATCCCTTGTTTTTCAATATAACTTTTTTTTAGCATAGCCAATCCTCCTTCTTCAAATATTTTAAGACAAGCCTATGAATATCAATCCAGCGAACCAGATATATGATTATAATCATATTGACTTATGAACGATTAATCGTTAATATTACGAATGTAAAAAAAGTAATATACGGAGGAGAGCCATGAAGAGACTATTTCTTCTCTTTGTTTTGTCCTCAATAGCTCTATCCCATGATCTATGGATAGAGAGGGAAGGAAACTCTTATGCACTCTACTATGGACATTTGCATCCCCAGGCGGGAGAAGAAAAGTTTATAAAATACAAACCCGAGGATGTGATAAAGTTTGAATGCTACGATGTGAAGGGAAAGCTTATCCTTTCAAGGTTTGAGAAGTCTTATCCTGCGAAGCTGAAAGGAATTTCCTGTGCGACAGTATATGCCCTTTTTTCTTCAGGTTACTGGACAAAGAGTGTGGAGGGGCTAAAAAACCAACCAAAAGACAAGGTGTCCGGTGCGATAGAGTCTTGGCTATCTTATGAAAGCGTAAAAGGTATTTATTCATGGAATAAGGCTCTTTCCAAACCGCTCACCGAGGATTTGGAGATAGTACCTTCAGAGGATCCCCTTAACCTGAAGGTAGGAGAAAAATTGAGATTTTTTGTGTTTTACAGAGGTAAACCTTTGAAAGATGTGGTAGTTGCCTACGATGAGCATCCTATTGGCACTACAGATGATGATGGTGGGGTAAACGTAAGGATAAAACATTATGGGCTTCAGAACATAAGTGCGTCAATAAGGGAAAAAGCTGACGGTGTTAAGGCAGATTATACTGTGAGAACAGCAAACCTTATCTTTGAGGTAAAGTGATGATGTTTGCGATCATCCTTCTTATATTTTCCTTTGCCTACTCACATGACCTTCAGCACAGCGTATCAAGGGAAGGAGCTTGCACAGTACTTAGTTTCTACTTTCCAGACGGCACAAAGTTTTCTTACGAAAAGTACGAGGTTTACATGTATGGCGAGAAGTTACCCTTTCAGGTAGGTAGGACGGATGCCCTCGGTAGGGTGGTTTTCTGTCCCGACAGGGACGGCAGGTGGGTGGTAAGGACTTCATCAGAGGATGGACACGGTGCAATTGTTGAGGTAGATGTAAAAGGAAGATCCGTAAAGGCGGAGGGAAGTCTCTTTGAGAGGTATCAGAAAGTTTTTGTGGGCGCTGGTCTGATACTTGGTATCTTTGGCATACTTGAAATCTTTATAAGGAGGGCGTTATGGTAAAAAGGGGTGTAATAGCGGTTTTATTGTTGAGCGGTTTTTCTTTTGCTCATCACGGTGTTGCAGCTTTGGGTGCCGCAGGACTTGAAGGACCAGGAGCGCCTCTGGAAACTTCAAGTTCCGCAACTCTTCCAGAAGGTAGCTGGCTTTTTTACATCAAACTTGATCATGTAAAGTGGAAACGCTACAGTTTTTCTGACTTTCCAGACCAAAAGGATACGTACGACTTTTGGATGTATGGTATAGGATACGGAATAAAGCCCTGGCTATCTGTATATCTCTTTACACCCTATTATGTCAAAAGGGAATTAAAGTCCATTGATAACGATCCTTCCAAAGGACAGTACTCTTATACGAATTCGGGTTTTGCTGACATGTCTTTCATGGCAGTTCTTGGCTTTAAGTACGATAAAGGTTTTAAACTCGTTCCCAAAAAAGAGAGTCTTGACGACCTGATGGATTGGCACTTTACAGTGTATGGTGGGGTATCCTTTCCAACAGGTAACGCCAACAAGTACGATAGATCAAGGGATCCGAAAGGTGATTTTGAACCTGACCTTTCCACAGGTTTTGGAAAACCTGCGATAACTGTTGGCTTTACAGCTACCAAAGAACTTGTCAGCCTTCCAAGACTCACCTTCGTCTTGGACACCAATTACATAAAGTTCTTTGAAAATACATATAACTACAGGGAATCACTGGATTCTCCAAGAAAAAAGTACAAGTTTGGCGATGAATTCCGCTTCAATACAGCTATAGCCTACAGGCTATACACCAATGCCGAGAAAAAGTTTAGAGCTGACGCACTGTTGGAGGCAAACTTTCAGTACAATCAGAGGGACAAGGAGGATGGAATAAAGTTGGAAGGTTCTGGCGGTAAAATAATTTACGGTGTTGTCGGGACAAGACTCTATTATAAAAGCGTATCGCTCGGTGCAGGCATTAAAGTACCTGTTTGGAAAAGGCTCAACGAGGAGAGCCAACAGCAAGGCGCTGAAGGTAAAGAACGATACAGATTCATACTCACACTATCCGCACTTTTTTAGGAGGCGAATATGCATATACCCGATGGTTTTGTGGCACCTCAAGTTTACATACCTGCGTATCTTTTGGATTTAGGGCTTCTCATTTATGGATTCGGCAAGTTCAAAGCTATACTCGGTGAGAAAACTCTCCCCTACTTAGCTTCCCTCTCCGTTTTTTCCTTTGTGCTTATGTCCATAGCTTTGCCTCTTCCCGGCGGTACATCCGTTCATGGTTTGGGAGTTTCAGGGTTTTCCCTATTATTCGGTCCATGGGTGTCCTTTTTGTGTGTATCCCTCGTACTTTTCCTGCAAGCCGTGATATTTGGAGAGGGAGGTATTACCACCTTTCCATTAAACTCTATAGGTATAGGTTTTTTGGGAAGTTTTTGTGCCTTTTACACCTATAAAGTTATAAAAGCGTACTTTAAAGATAGCTTTGCATTGTTTACTGCCGGTTTTATTTCCACGATTATTTCTGCACTTTTCATAGCTCTTATCTTAGGAATTCATCCTCACCTATTTAAGGACGCTTCGGGTAAACCCCTTTACTTCCCTTTTGGTTTCTCCGTAGTTATACCTGCCCTGCTTTTGCCACACATTGTGGTAGGTATAGGAGAAGGTTTACTTACATATCTGATAATAAAACTTTTAAAAGAGAGGGTATCTCGTGAAAGATAAACTGCTATTCTTCTTTTACCTCTTCCTTTTAATATTTGTGTCTTTTTTGCATTCCGTTAGTATACTTTTTTTCGTATTCATGCTAATTCTTGCTGTTTTAGTTTTCTTACCCTTAAAGGTAAAGGAGAAGCTAAGAATATTGAGAAGATCCTTTTTATCAGTTTTCTTCTTTAGCGTATTCGTTTCATTGCCTTACGTACTTATAGGTTTCCTAATAGGTGAAGACAGATTCAATTATTTTCTTATGGTGAATTTGCGAGCCTTTGATCTTACCGTTATGACCCTTACCTTTCTGGAGCTTGTGAACCTCTTTAAAGCGCTTGACTTTTCAAAAAACCTGAGCTTGCTTTTGGTTCTCGTTTCAAGCCACTCTCTATCTTACATAAAAGTTTTGAAAGATTTTACACAAGCTTTCAAAAGCAGAAGCCCAAAAAACGGTATGAGGGGTGAAGACTTAAAAAATTATCTCACGAGGGTGGTGAGCTATTTTTTTGAGAAGTCCATGGAAACATCCGAAGAGATCTACACAGCTATGAAGTCAAGGGGGTTGTACCATGATTGAATTAAGCGGGGTTTTTTATTCGTATGATGATGAGGAGGTCCTCAGAGATATTAACCTCACCATAAGGGAAGGTGAAAGGCTTGTGCTTTTGGGAATAAACGGCTCAGGTAAGACTACATTGCTTAAGATCCTTAACGCTCTTTTATTTCCACAGAAAGGGACTTACACATACTGCGGAGTTAGGGTAGAAAAAGGTAAGTTGAAGGATAGAGAGTTTACAAAAAATTTCAGAAAGGAGGTCGTATTTCTCTTTCAAAATCCTGATGTAATGCTCTTTAACCCTACAGTTTACGACGAGATGGCTTTCTCATTAAGACAGCTTGGCTTTGGAGAGAGAGAGATTAGGGAAAGAGTTCTTTACTGGGCTGACAGGTTCGGTCTTTTACCTTACCTTGATAGGACTCCTTTTAGGCTCAGTGGAGGGCAAAAGCAGAAGCTCTGTCTCGCATGCCTGCTTGTACTTGAGCCAAAGGTACTGCTTTTGGACGAGCCTACGGCAAACTTGGATCCAAAAACTACGGGATGGCTCGTTGATTTTTTATACGATCTTAAGGTGACAACCTTGGTATCTACTCACAATCTGAGTCTTGCTCCGGAGCTTGGCGACAGACTCATAGTTCTCGGCGAAGACCACACCTTGATATACGACGGAAGAGTGGAAGAATTTCTGAAGGATGAAGATAAAATGCTTAAGGCTGGGCTTTTGCACAGACATAGGCACAAACATGGAGATAAGGAACACTCTCATTACCATCTGCATGATCACTTATGAACCTTTCTCCTAAATAGTTCCTTAGGAGATACCAGTCTCTCTAAGAATACCTTACCGTCGAGGTGATCTATCTCGTGCTGAATTACCACAGCTTCAAAGCCTTCCGTGTCAAACTCCAAAAAATTACCTTTTGCATCATAAGCTTCCACCTTTATCCAGTAATATCTCTTTACATTACCCGTGTAGTCTGGAACGCTGAGACAACCTTCCCTTACTACTATCTGTCCATCACTTTGAACGATTCTCGGATTTACGAGGATCAAAAGTCCATGAGAAAATTTATTTTCTTTATGTTTAGATGAGGAGGTATCAACCACTATAATCCTTTTGTGAACGTTAACTTGGGGCGCAGCTATTCCAACGCATGCGGGTGAACTTCTCATGGTAAAAACCAGATCATCAAGAAACTCTAAAAAGGTTCTTCCAAAATCGTTAACCTCACGGGAGGGCATTTTTAGGCGTCCGTCAGGATATTTTAGGATCTCAAGCTTCCTCATATAAGCTCTCCTTCCTCCCTCTCAATACTTATATCAACTTTAAGCGTTTCCTTCACCTGTTCAAGCCTGTTTTTTAGCTTATCAAAAACATCCTCTTGGGCTTGTGCCTCTATGAACATAACGTAAAGCTCTCCTCTCTTTTCCGTTCTAAGATCGCATATGTTTATACCCATGTCCGACAAAATACTTGAAACGGTATAAACTATGCCCGGTTTATCGGATCCGAAAACCACTATGGTGTAGATCTCCTCTCCCTTTTGCACATCCTCCTGGACTTCTTGTA
Organism: Hydrogenobacter sp.; assembly: GCA_041287335.1. Lineage (NCBI taxonomy): Bacteria > Pseudomonadati > Aquificota > Aquificia > Aquificales > Aquificaceae > Hydrogenobacter > Hydrogenobacter sp. The sequence continues at coordinate 30,585 of JBEULM010000043.1, read as the reverse complement.
ACTCTTTGCAAAGGGTAAAAAGTCCGAATCTCTCTTTCACGTTCTTTAACCTTTCAAGGATATCTTCAGATGTTATATCTGCCTCAGAACTAACTATGAGCATTATGGTGAACTCACCGTTGAGTCTGGTCATGGATGAGTCTTCTATGTTCATGCCCAGTTCATAAAGTACCTTGCTGATACCTGCCACTATGCCCGGTCTGTCCTTTCCGAAAATGGAAAGTATAAAGAACTTCATGATAAGATTTTAATATGGAAGAAAGACAGCAGCTTAAGTTTCACATCTCGGAGATAGCCAAGCTTATGGGTCTTGCAGAACCTGTAGGCTTTATGCTGTCTTACGAAGTGGGTGACATATGGATAGATGTTTATGTAGAAAGGGGGCAAGATGAGTGGGAAAACAGAACATACACAATAAGTGTTCCAAAAAATAAGGGGGATAAACTCAAAAGCTTTGTGGAGGCTGCAGGTGGAAACACATCTGACATGATGGCTGACACTGAAAGGGTTTATGCAAGTCTTACGCAGGAAGATTGGGAACAGGTAAGTACATCAATAATGAACCTTCTGTGAGGTGAAGCCATGAAGGTAGGTTTTGTTGGACTCGGACACTTGGGAAGGGAAATAGCCAAAAGACTCCTGTCTCAAGGAGTTGACCTAATAGTTTGGAACAGGACGAGAGAAAAAGCTGTTGAGCTTGGTGTTCCGATCGCTAATTCGCCAGCAGATCTTATATCGCAGGTGGAAAAGGTTTTCTTGATAGTCTTTGACAGTCAAGCTTCTGAGGAGGTCATCTTCGGAAAGAATGGACTTACGGAAGGGAATATAGAAGGTAAGACTGTGATAGACATGACGACCAATCACTACGCTTACGCTGAAAGGGCTTATCACGAACTTAAAAGTTATGGAGCATACTATCTTGATGCGCCTGTACTGGGAAGCGTTATACCTGCCCAAAAGGGAGAGCTTACTATACTTGTGAGTGGCGATAAGGAAAAGTTTGACGAAAATGTGGAGCTTTTTAAGAAGTTCTGCAAATCTGTATACTACGTAGGTAAAGCTGGCAACGGGACAAAGCTCAAGCTCATAAACAACATAGTTCTGGGAGGATTCATGGAAGTTATTGCTGAGGCCTTGGCTATAGGCGAACTCTCAGGCTTTGACAAGGAGCTTGTTATAAATATACTTTCAGATGGTGCGGGTAAGTCATACATACTTGAGGTCAAGAAACAGAAGCTACTTAAAGAGGATTTCTCAACGCACTTTTCTGTTGATCTCATATACAAGGATCTTCATTATGCACAGGATTTACTTAGAGATATAAAGGCTTTTTCTTTCGCACTTCAAAACGTAAAGGAGGCTTACGGTAAAGCCAGATCCATTGGTCTTGGGGATCTTGACTTTTCCGCAGTTTATAAAGTTTTTAAAAGAAATTAACAAATTCTTAACGTTGCAAAGCTAAGATTATATTTAAAAAGGATAGGAGGATTAAGATGAAGCTTTTTGAAGAGCTTGAAGAGACGAAACAACTGGTGCTTAAGATGGCTGGTCTTGCAAAAACCGCTGTAGAGAAAGCCATAGAGTCTCTCAATAAACAAGATGTTGAAGTAGCCGAAAACATAATAAAGGGTGACGATGATATAGACAAGCTTGAAGTGGAAATAGAGAGGCGCTGTATAAGAATGATAGCTCTGTACCAACCTGAAGCTGTGGATCTCAGACTCATAATGGGTATTTACAAGGTCGTATCCGATTTAGAAAGAATCGGTGATGAAGCGGAAAATATAGCGGAAAGATCTATACTGCTCGCTCAAGAACCACCTTTAAAACCTTACGTTAATTTGACCTTGATGGCGGGTCATGTTAAAGACATGATAGAAGATGCTGTGATAAGTTTCTTCCAAAGGGATGTGGAGCTTGCAAAGAGAGTTATAGCGAGAGATGATACTGTTGACGAGCTTTACCATCAGCTGGAGAGGGAGCTTATAACTTACGTAATGGAAGATCCGAGAAACATAAAGAAGGTAATAAATCTATCTTTTGTCGGCAGACACTTTGAGCGCATGGCTGATCATGCGGAAAATATAGCCGAGATGGCTGTTTATTGGTCGGAAGGTGAAGTGATAAAACATCAGCACATAAAGGAGAAGGGTATGGTGTGAAGCTTTACTTAACATTTATCCTCTTTTTCCTCACCTTTCTCGGTATAAACGTAGCGTTACTTGACAATCTCAGAAAAGTTTGGCACGTAGGCTTCCCTATCATACTTCTCGCTATAAACGTAGATCTACTGGTTTTGGTGATAGCCTTTGTGGTGTTTTTCAGGAAGTTTATAAAGGTTTATCTTGAAGGTTCAAAAAAGAAACTCAGAAAGAAGCTGTCACAGGCTTTGCTCCTTTACATATTCGTACCTATACTCTTTTTGAATTTCGCCACATCGCTTATCCTCGTGCAATCTACAAAGACATTGGTAAGCTCACAACTCAAGGATATAGCGCAAAAGTCGGAACTTTTACAAAGCAACCTTGAAAGGAGGGAACGAGAAAAGCTAAGGCTTTACAGGGAATTTTTTACTTTCTTGATAAACAAAGGTGAGGATCCCAGGGCTTATCTGAAGGGATTGAAAGAAGTTGAAAACATAAGCACTTCAAAGGATTGTAAGGAAACTATAGAAGAAAGTAGCGTAGTGCTGTGTGTTGATGGATACAAAATAACCCTCAAGAAAGATAAAGATACTATCAAAAACATAAACTCTCTTTATGATGTTTCAAGACAGTTGAGAAATCTCGTCAAATCAAGGGATGTTGTGTCTGGTATCTACGTGTACTTTCTGGTGCTTATAACCCTCTTTACACTTCTGGCTACCGTATGGTTTAGTAATCTAATAGCCAGACATATAAGCCTTCCCCTTGAGAGACTTTCCTCAAAGGTTAAAGATATAGCCAAGGGAAATTTTTCAGTGAGGGTTAATGTTTTTCCTACGGGTGATGAAATAGAGGAACTTTCACAGGCTTTTGAAAAGATGAGAGAGGAACTTCAAAAAATATACACTAAGCTTGAGAATGACAAGAAAATGCTTGAAGGACTTATAAATGCTCTACCTGTAGGTGTAGTTTACGTACATAAGGACGGCAACCTTATGGTAAACAAAAGCTTTATAAGTATGTTTGGTCACGAGATAAAAAGGGAGAAAGACCTTCATAATATCCAGAAAATGGCGCACATAAGGGAAGTTGTTATTGAAAACTCGGAAGGTAAGGTATTTATATACGAGGATTTAAAGCCAGTGATCCTCTCCGAAAGATTCAGAACTTGGCAGTACGCAGTAAAGAGGATAGCCCATGAAATAAAAAACCCACTTACACCTATAAGTCTCAACCTTGAGAGGACACTTCGCTTACTGGAAAGGGAGCCTTTGAGCGTAGAAAAGATAAAAGAGTCTATAAGTCTCGTTCTTGAAGAGATAGGCAGAATAAGGGACATAGTAAATAAGTTCAGAGATCTATCAGCCGACCGCGAACCTAAACTGGTAGATTTATCTCTAAAACAACTGATAGGTGAATTATCTAAGCTTTACATGGGGATAAGCGTTGAAGTGTATGGAGATAAAAAGGTTTATGGAGATAAAGATATGCTAAGGGACATGTTTCTCAATCTGCTTAATAATAGCGTAGAGTGGGGTGCCAAAAAGGTAAAGATAGATATAAAGGAAGATGAGTTAGAGTATATAGATGATGGGGTTGGTATAGAGGAGGGGAAGGAGGAGATAATATTTATCCCCTATCACTCGGAAAGTCCGCAAGGTATGGGTCTGGGTCTTGCTGTGGTAAAGCATATAGCACAGGTGCATGGTTGGTCAGTAAAAGCTCTCCACGATCCTGCAGGCTTTCACCTCATAGTGGATTTCAGATCCACATAAGGGAGTATCTGTAGTATGCGTATTATGTGGTTCTCCCATATAGTATCAAGTACTTCGGAAACAGCATCTTCCTGCTTACTTAGCTCTAAAGCCTTAAAGCTCTCGGATTTTACACCTTTTTCGTGCAATAGCAAAGGTACAAATAGTTTACCAAGGCAGTAAAAGAGGAAGGAAAGCTCTTCATCGGAGAGTTGGGGGAATCCGTTGAAAGTTTTGTAAGTTTTTTTACCAGCCCAATCCGTCCATCTTTTTACATCCTCATCTTGCAATCTGTGTTCTAAGCCTCCCACATACATGGAAACTATGGCTTTTGAGATTCTAGGATCTTCACTGGGTTCTTCCAACTCCAGCTCTTTTATCCTGTCTCTATCTTTTAAAAACCTATCTTTCCATTCGGTATATCTGGTAAACTCTTGAAAAGGTCTCATCCCGTCTCTTCAGACTTTTCGTACTGAGGACATTCAAGAGTGGTAAGGTCAACATCTGGAAGGATCTCTTCCACCTTACTGTAGTAACCGCACACAAAACATTCTATGGCTACAGCGTATCCTACATGTATGTGTCCCACATCCCAACCACACAGTGGACACTCACCTTCTCCCGCCTTTAAGATATCCAAGAGTCTATTACCATTCTTGATGGCACTTTGTACGCTCTTTACCTTATTTATCGCCCTCTGGAGTTCTTCACTGTTCCACTCTGCGCCACAGTCCAGACACCTGTACTCAGCATAACTATCTTCCTGAAGGAGTTTGAGGACTTTATCCGAACCGCACCTATCATCTACACATATCTCACCAATAAGTTTCCTGCCGAGCTTATCCAGAATGACTTTAAAATCTTCCCTTGATAGCCTCATGGGGACATCATGTACTTTGTAACCACAACACTGGCACTCTGCTGTTACCCTTGGGTAGGGTTCATCATACTCACACACCTGCAAGGCGATCCTTTTACAGTAAGGACAAAGCTCCAAATGAGTCAAGCATATCATTTTCAAAACCCTCTCTTAATAATATACTATCTAAGTGCATTTAGTACCTTCTCTATATCTTCCAGCCTTTCCACATTTAGGATCCGCACATGTGGTGTTGTCTGTTGTATGAGCTTTGAAAGAACATTCTTCGGTCCTATTTCTACAAAGGTGTCTACTCCCTGCTTGACCATGTATAGCACGCTCTGATACCACTTGACAGGTGAAAAGATCTGCCTATAGAGATTTTCTCTTATTTCATGAGCCATAGTGTGTTCTCTTGCTGTGTAGTTCTGTACAAGCGGCACATCTATGTTTTTGATGGGGGTTTGCGCGAGTTTTAGTCTGAAAGCGTCGGCAGCAGGTTTCATTAAAGAGCAGTGGGAAGGTACAGAAACCTTCAGTGGTATGATCTTTCCTCCCATTTCTTTGAGTATCTGACTTGCCTTTTCCACAGCAGTTTTTTCTCCAGAGATCACCGTTTGCTCTGGAGAATTGTAATTAGCCGGTTCTACTACACCTACGTCGGTGGCGACTTTGCAGGCTTCCTCCACCTTCTCAGGAGGGAGCTTCAATACTGCAGCCATAGCGCCCTTTCCTTGTGGTACAGTTTCCTGCATGTATTTACCCCTAAGGTGAGCGAGCCTTACCGCTTCAAAAAGCTCTATACCCCCAGCCACAGTTAAGGCTGTATACTCACCTAAGGAATGTCCAGCCAAGTAGTCCGCTTTTGGTAAGCCGTGAGCTTTTAGTACAGCATATATAGCAAGACTAGTGGTAAGTATAGCTGGTTGAGTGTTTGCGGTTTTATTTAAGTCTTCTTCAGGACCTTTAAATATGATATCTGTGAGGTTATATCTCAGTGCGGTTTCTGCACTGTGAAAGACATCCGCCGCTTGAGAAAACTCCTTATAAAAGTCGTAGCCCATTCCCACATACTGGGAACCCTGCCCGGGAAAAATATAAGCGATCTTACCCATATCTCACCCCTTTTCCTTTGGTTTTGCCACTTTTTTATAAAATTCGTAAAGTTTTTTTTGAACAAGTTTGTGAAATCGTTCCGCACCTATACCGAAAATGAGTTCTATCACATCGTCCACGCTATCCGCTGTGTAAAGATGAAATCTACCAGCTCTTATATCTTCCAAAATCTCATCCTCTAAGAGGAGATTATCATAATTTCTTGAAGGTAGTATGACCCCCTGTTCGCCTGTCAATCCCAACACCTTACAAACTCTGTAAAAACCTTCTATCTTTTCCTTTATTCCACCTACAGGTTGTATATTACCGTGTTGGTCCACAGATCCCGTTATGGCTATGTCTTGTCTTGCTGGTATGCGGGATACCGCAGAGAGAATAGCTACAAGCTCCGCAACAGATGCGCTATCCCCTTCTACTTCCTCGTAGTTTTGTTCAAAAGTGAGATTGCACGATAGATGTATGGGAAAGCTCCTCCCATACTTATTCCCTATATATCCAGTCAAAATGAGAACGCCTTTTGAGTGGATGGGACCGCTGAGTTCTACCTCTCTCTCTATGTTTATAACACCCTTCTCCCCTAAGTAAACTGATGCGCTTATCCTACTTGGTTTACCAAAACTTATATCACCCAGCTCGTAAACGCTCAGACCATTAACTTGACCCACTTGCTTACCGCTAACTTTTACTATGATCTTTCCCTCTTGTATAGCCTTCCTTATTTTTTCTTCTATCAGGTTTGATCTGTATATCCTTTCTTTTATAGCTCTCTTTATATGTTGTGCTTCTATGTTTTTGCTATCCTTTGATATGGCATCAGCTTCTCTTATAACGTCCACTATGTAACCCATAAGCAAGCTGACCTTTTTTCTACTGCCTGAGAGAGTCACCGCATACTTTAAAAGTTCTGACAAGGCATCCGCTGTAAGATCCTTTATACCTTCATCAACAAGTATCTTCTTGATGATCTTTGGGAAATCCTTTACAAACTCTTCTCTAAGTTCTATAACCGGATCAAATTCGGCTTTTACCTTAAAAAGTCTGTTAAACTCTGGGTCATAAAAAGAAAGTAACTGGTAAAGTATGGGATCACCTATGAGAAAAACCTTTATATCCGCAGGAACTGGTTCAGGTGATATACCTATGTAAGGCAGAAGGCTATCTTCAATTATACCACCTGCCATATGAATCTTCTTATGCATGAGTGTTTTTTTAAAGGCATTCCAGAGATAAGGATTTTTAAGCAGGTCTATAGCCCTGATTATTAGATATCCTCCCCTTGCTCTATGAAGGCTTCCTGCACTTATACCCATATGATCAGCTTGCAAAACGCCCATTTCCATCGTGTAGGATACTCTTCCGAAGAGATTTTGGATCGTTGGTACTTCTTCGTGAATAACGGGAAGACCTTCCAAATCCGAGTTATCTACTATGACATTAACTCTAAAGGCGTTAAAGGCTCTCTCTAAGGATCTCATCACCGCGAGGTTTCCCTTAGATGTATGCCAAAACATAAATAGATCCGTGTTTTTTACTATCTCTTCCTTCAGCTTCTGTATAAAGCTGTGTACGTCTTTGTAGTTTTTGTATCTACTCTCAAATCTTGAAAAGACCTTTTCTACAACATAGAAGGCTACATTCCTTCTCAGATCAAGCACCTGATCGGCTACGTTGTGATCAAGTTCCCTCAATTCCCTTATGAATTCCCTGAACCTACTTTCAAAAGCTGAGAGGTTTTTTTCGTAAGCTTCCTGAAGTTTTTCACTTCCGAGAAGTTCCTCCTCGCTCACGAGCCTTCTTCCCATAAGAGGAAGAAGTCTTATACCTGCGGGTGTAAATACAACTCCCAGATTGTGCTTCTGAGCTTCCTGAGTAAGCTCTTCCAAAATTCTCTCCCTCTGCTCTTGGGCTATCTTGTTTATTTTTGCTATCTCCTCTTCATACTCTTTGCTCTCAAAGGCTTTTGGAAGCTCATCCTTTAAGGTATCTATAGCTCTGTCTATATCTTGAGCTAACTTCTTTCCAAGCCCCGCTGGCAGAAGGAGGTACAGGGGTTTTAGAGGATTTTCAAAATTGTTAACATAACACACATCCTCAGGCGGGGGTTTACCTTTAGAAGCTTCTTTCAACCTCTTGAGTGTATAAACGGTTCTGCCTACACTTTCAGGTCCAGATACGAATACATTGTACCCTTCGTAAGATGCACTCAGTGCTATAGTGAAAGCCCTTTCAACCCTGTCCTGACCGGGAAAAAGCTCTGCCGGAATGACACCCTCTGTACCTTCCCCGTAAGAGAAACTAATTAAAAGCTCATCAGCAAGAACTTTCTTGAGTGTCATATCACAGCGCCTTATTTATCTTTCTTCCTACCTTTTCCTCTACGGATTTCACTTTACTTACGAGTCCCTTTGTTCTACCTTTCCTATAATCCATCTTTATCACTATACTCAATCTGTTACAATCCTCCTTTAGAGCTTCAAAGCCCTTCTTTAACACATTCATCACATCATCCCAATCCTCACCTTCAATGATAGTTCCCATGGGTGTAAGCACATAATCAAGTCCGGACTTATCTATTATATCCACAACTCGGGCAACATACTTGCTTACGCTCTCTTCCTTCCCAAGCGGTGTCATACTTACAAAGACTATCACACTCATACCACCATTATAATGCAGATTACCTCTTTCCGTCTCTGTACGCTTTTACGTTGGCAAGATGCTCCAAGTATGTAGAACTAAATCTGTGTCCACCGTTGCCGTTTGCAACAAAGTAAAGGTAATTGACTTTAGCAGGGTGTAAGGCATACTCAAGCGAATCAATACCGGGATTGCATATGGGCGATGGGGGAAGACCAAAGTAAAGGTAAGTGTTGTAAGGGTCATCTATCTCCAGATCTTTTGAGAGGAGTTTGCCATCCCAAATCCCTTTCCTCTTCATAGCGTATATGACTGTTGGATCTATCTGAAGCCTCATACCTTTTTTCAGCCTGTTACGTATGACTGCGGATATAAGTGGTTTTTCCTCCTTTAAGGCTGTTTCTTTCTCTATCAGGGAAGCTATAGTTACCCATTCCTCAAGGCTCATACCGGATTTTTTAAGTTCTTCCCTCAAAGATTCAGTCTTTTTAAGAAAGTTCCTGTACATAACAGATATAACAGTTAACGGATGCGTGTTTTTAGAAAAGAAGTAAGTGTCCGGGAACAGAAAACCTTCCATACTGAAGGTATTTAGTCCGTATTTTTCTGCGGTTTTAGGAGAAAGAGCGTATTCTAAGAAGTCTTTGGCTCTGCATATACTGTGCATCTCAAGTATGTTTGCTATATCGTAAAGATCCGAACCTTCCGGAACTGTGATCCTGTAAACTTTCCTCAGACCGTAATGTATCTTTCTGTAAACATCCCAAGGGAAGACAAGCCCGTCAAACTCATACTCACCAGCTTCAAGTTTACCCTTCTTTACCATATGTATGCTCAAAAAAGAGATGGGACTTCTTATCACACCTTCCTTATATAAATACATCGCTATATCCGTTGAGGACATACCGTAAGGGATCTCCACAGTTTTTTTTTCAAGGGACACTGGCAGGAAAGAATAAAAGAAAAAAGCTGTCACTAAACCTAAAGGAGCTATAAGTTTTAGGATTTTCATAAACTTTCCAGATACTCTTTAAGTATAACATAAGCTGAAACACTATCCCTAATTTTTTTCCTTTTTATTTGCGGAAGCTCTTTAAGAAGCCAATCAGCCTCTTTTGTTGTGTACCTTTCATCCCATGTCAAAATTTCTACATCTTGAGGTAATTTTTCTCTCAATGTTTTGATAAACTCCTCAACTTCTTCAGCTCTTTGTCCCTTTAGTCCACGTGGTGTAAGAGGAAGACCTACAATCAACAAAGATACCTTGTATTCGTTGACCAGTTCATTTATCTTTTCAATCACCCCTCCATTATTTTTAAGAACACACAAAGGTGAAGCTATTTTCAGTAACGTATCTCCTAAGGCAAGCCCTATGCGTTTTTTCCCGTAATCAACAGCCAGTACCTTCAACCAGTCTTAAAGCCAAGCACTTTATAAAGCGGGCAAAAACCTATCGCTGAAGTTCCTATAAAAACGATCCCTATTATGCCGAGTATCCACCAAGCTCCACCTTTTGTAAAAGCGAGCCAAAGGAATATAATACCCAGAACTACCCTTACCGCCCTGTCCCAAGTTGCCATGTTCTTTTCCATATTACCTTACCTCCTTATAGAAAACATTATAGCATACTACTTTTCTCCCTGCAGTTTGTATCCACCTTCCATAAATCCCTCTGGGTAGTACCAGTTCCTGAGATGCGTGTAGCCGTATTTTAAGAGTTTATTACCAAGACGTGTTTCTTCTACACGCACTCCCCTTTCAAGTTGTTTTGCAGTTTCCTTATCCTCGTAATACTCAACGAATATCCTCCTGAAGTGTTTTGATATAAGGCAATAGATTTTGTCTTCAAAAGGACTGGAAAAAAAGACAGGTTCTATGTGGAAAAGCTCTATCCACTCCTTCCAGTAAGGTCTCCTACCGTAAAAAACTTTTACAAACACGATTCTCCTGCCACAAAGATCAAGGGTTAGATTCTCTTCCTCCACAAATCTTCCCTTCTCCCTCTTTGATAGATAAAGTTTCTTTCCATTTACCTCTATACCTTCTTTTAGGATTCTTATAAACTCCTCAAAGTGATTCATGTGCAAGTTCTGGAAAGCTAATAATTTCCTGTTTGCCTGTATGCATATCCTTAATAGTTATAGTGTGCAGTCTTTTCTCGTCCTCACCTATGAGAACAGCAAAATCAACCTTCAGCTTGTTTGCCAGTTCAAGCTGTTTCTTCAAATTGGCTTTTTTGTATGAAATTTCTACCTTCTTACCCATATTCCTTAATTTCTTTACTACTTCAAAGGCATAGTCCATAACATTTCCAAAGGGAATGACCATATAGAGGGGTTCTTCGGGAGGAAGCTCTTTTATTAGCAGGGAGAGTCTCTCAACACCTACCGCAAAACCCATAGCAGGTGTGGGAGGACCTCCCATCTCTTCAACGAGGTAATCGTATCTTCCTCCGGCTATGATAGTTATGCCGAGCTCTGTAGAGACTGCCTCAAAGACCGTTTTTGTGTAGTAATCAAGACCTCTAACGAGGTGATAATTTTCCCTGTATGGAATGGAAAGCATATCAAGGTATGATTTAAGATTTTGATAATGTGTTGCACATTCCTCACATAGATAATCAACCATCTTTGGAGCCGATCTCACAGCCTCTTTGCAGGTCTCCACTTTACAGTCAAGGACCCTGAGGGGATTTTTATCCTTTCTGTCAATACAAACATCACACAGATGTCCGGCAACTTGATCTAAATACTCGGAAAGAGCTTTCCTATAAGCGGGTCTGCACACTCTACAGCCTATAGAGTTTATCTCTATGGTGGAACTTATCCCGAGCTTTGTCAGTATGTTGTAAACAAGATCTATCATTTCCGCGTCAAGTTCCGGACTTGATATTCCAAACGCTTCGGCTCCTATCTGGTGAAACTGTCTGTATCTTCCCGCTTGCGGTCTTTCATACCTGAACATGGGACCTTCGTAAAAAAGCTTTACATAAGGCTTAATAGCGTAAAGCCTATTTTGGATATAGGCTCTCACTGTACCCGCTGTGCCTTCCGGTCTCAAAGCGAGAAGCCTTCCCTTTCTATCCTGGAATACAAACATCTCTTTTTGCACTATATCCGTAACTTCCCCTATACTCCTTTGGAATACCTCAAGGTACTCAATTGCTGGAAGTATTATCTCTTCAAAGTTATAAAGTTTCAAAAGACTCTTTATTGTATCGGATGCATATCTGAAGCGCTTCAGTTCTTCTCCGATGATGTCATGAAATCCTCTGACACTTTGAAATTCCGCCATAAGGAATAAAATTATAACCTCTGACATGGAAAGGGTGATAGTAATAGGTGCCGGACTTGCAGGATCCGAATCTGCTTACAGGCTCGCTCAGGAAGGCATAAAGGTGATACTTTATGAGATGAGACCAAAAAGACAGACACCAGCTCACAAGACGGATAAATTTGCGGAGCTTGTGTGTAGTAATACGCTCGGTAGTATGGAGCTTACTTCTGGAAGCGGACTTTTGAAAGCCGAGATGGAAATTTTAGGATCCTTAGTTTTGGAGGCGGGAAAGCACGCATACGTTCCTGCCGGAACAGCCTTAGGAGTGGATAGAAATGCGTTTTCTGACTACATCACCCAAAAGCTTGCGAGCCATCCAAATATACGTATAATCAGAGAGGAGGTGAAGAAAGTACCAAGGGAAGATATAGTTATCATTGCTACAGGACCGCTAACATCGGAGGATCTCGCTGAGGACATAAAAGAACTCATAAATCAGGAATATCTTTATTTTTACGACGCTATATCCCCCATAGTGGAGGCGGAAAGCGTGGATTTTACAAAAGGCTTTTGGGCTTCACGCTACGGAAAGGGAGGCGAGGACTACTTTAACTGCACCCTCACCGAGGAGGAGTATAAAGTTTTTTATGAAGAACTTTTGAAGGCTGAAAAGGTCATTCCGAAAGATTTTGAGAAGGCTGTTTACTTTGAAGGGTGCATGCCTATAGAGGAATTGGCGCAGAGAGGCTACAAAACGTTGCTTTTTGGTCCTATGAAACCTGTAGGACTTTTTGATACAGCCAAAGGAGAAAGACCTTTTGCAGTTGTACAGCTAAGAAAAGAGAACACAGAAGGGACGCTACTGTCTCTCGTGGGATTCCAAACGAGGATGACCTATGCAGAGCAAAAGAGGGTCTTTAGGCTCATACCTTGTTTAAGAAATGCTGTATTTGTAAGACTTGGCTCTATGCACAGAAATACATTCATACAATCTAACAAAGTACTCACACCTTTTTTAAACATGAGAAAGATGGACAATGTGTTTTTTGCAGGCCAGATAACAGGTGTAGAAGGCTATATAGCTTCTGCAGCAACAGGTATACTTGCAGGTATAAATGCTGGAAGGCTACTCAAGGGTCTTAGACCTGTGTCTCTTCCTAAGGAAACCATGCTTGGCGCTCTTGTAAATTACATTACAGGTAAAGAAGGACAGCTCCAACCAATGTCTCCAGTTATGGGACTCTTGCCACCTCTTGAAGAAAAGGTAAAAGATAAGATCCTTAGAAAGAGGCTTATGGCTGAAAGATCAATCAAAGCGCTCAAAAGCTTCATAATGGAACTTTCACTTCCTGAAGAGAAGGTTAAGTATTAGCGTAAGGATCAAACTGAGCAGTATGGATGTAGCAAGAGGAAAGTAAAAAGTAAAGTTGTCTCTCTTTATAACTATATCACCGGGAAGTTTGCCAAGACCGAAGGGAAGCTTCTCAAAGAACATCATAAAAAGACCAACTACCAGAAGAAGTGCGCCCATTAATGCTATGAGCTTTCCCATTTGCTCCATCATACGGTAAGAGCGGAAACCTCAACGGTTGGATCAGGTCTCTTGCCTGTCAGCATTTCAATAAGCTCCTTTACGGATACTATGCCTTGCTTTTTGAGAAGGTGACCATTCGCACCGCTTATAAATATACCTTCTTCATAATTCCCCAGCCACGCAGCACCTAATCTGTCAGCTATGCAAAAGCCCACTTTCTTTGCTTCCTCTCCCTTGTTACAAGGCGTTATGCAATGAGAGACACAACCGTTCCATCCATTGTATCCCGCAAGAAGCCTTTCCACAAAAGGGGTTCTTATAACTCTCAGAGGATATCCAACCGGTGACTTGAGCAGTATTATATCCTCTTCTTCAGCGCTTAATACTACTTCCTTATATATAGTGGGAGCGTCACATTCGTATGTAGCTATAAATCTGGTAGCCATCTGAACACCTGACGCACCACATCCTATATAAAACTTTATGTCTTCATAGCTCCATACTCCTCCGGCGACTATCACAGGTATATCTCCCCACCTTTTTGCTTCCTCAAGCACTGATGGAAAGAGATTTTCAAGCTGATACTCTTCCATAAAGCATTCTTCATACTTAAAACCTTGATGACCACCGGATTTTGGACCTTCAAGCACAACCGCATCAGGCAGTCTTTTATACTTTTTTTCCCAGGCTCTGCATATGAGGTTCATGGCTCTCGCAGATGAAACTATAGGGACAAGCGCTACATCCGCATCCCCTACGTATTCTGGCAATTTCATAGGAAGTCCTGCACCAGATATTATAAGATCTGCACCAGCTTCTACAGCATCTTGAGCAACCCTCCCATAATCCGTTATGGCGCAAAGGATATTTACACCTATAAGACCATTCCCTTCTGATATTCTCTTCGCATCATGTATTATCTTCATTAGAGCTTCCCTGCTGTGAGTATATATAGAACCTATGGGTCTTCCGAACCTGTCCCTTTTTACCATGCTTGGATGCCTATAACCTGTACCTACCGCAGACACTACTCCTACAGCACCTTCCTTAGCTACAGCACCAGCAAGGCGCTCCCAGGATATACCTACACCCATACCTCCTTGAATGATAGGTATATCCGCTTTTTTCTTTCCTATCTTTAAAGGTGGCAAATTCATAACTTATCTCCCAGGTGAGTTTTCCTATATTCTATTCCAAAAAGACTTTTAGTCAAGTGTATGTGAGGCTGTTTAAAAACCCAAAAGTAAGCAAATACAAGTTTTTCTACTGTCCTCTTCTGACTGATGGTATATCCTTTTAGCACTACGCATTATCCTTAGTTTCATGCCATATATTTAAACTCGTTTTTTAACAACCTCTATTTTACTTGACATGAGGTATGTTTTTGTGTTATCATCATGCCAACTCCTAAAAAGGAGGGTCAAAATGAGAATAGTTATTTTACTTTTCATGCTTTTCAGTATGGTTTTGGCTAAAGGTGAGTGTGAGGAGGTAGAAGGATACGCATCATGGTATGGAAGAGAATTTCACGGAAAGAAAACTGCGAGCGGAGAAGCCTTTAATAAATATAAGTACACAGCCGCATCTAAAATATTTCCGATAAATACCTATGTGCTTGTTAAAAACCTTGAAAATGGTGAAGAGGTAGTTGTCAGAATAACCGATAAAGGACCTTTTGTGAAAAGTAGGATACTGGACCTTTCAAAGGCATCGGCAGAAAAACTCGGTATACTTGAAAAGGGAATCGTTAAGGTAAAGGCAATACCTCTTTATTGTGTAGCCGATGCTGACAAAAGTGATGAGGATGAATATATAAAGGACATCATCAAGACCTTTTAAACTCTATTTACAAGTAACATACCGCATCCTCCTAACTTATCCTTTCTAAAACGTGTAGAAAGCGTTACCTTTATACCGTGTTTTTTCAAAAACAAAAACCTCTCCTCGTACTCTTGCTCGCTCGGAGCTTTAAAAGATCCTGTATCGTTGTAGTAAAGGAGTGTAGCACTTACTCCCAATTCGGAGACAAGTCTGACAAACTCCTCAAGCTCTTCATAGCTGTCGTTTATGCCTTTGAGAAGAAGGTATGCAAGACTTATTTTCTTCTTCTTCCGCTTTGATAAACCTTCTATTTCCTTTCTCAGCGTGCTAATAAGGGTTTCCAAATTCCCACCGTGTGGGATAAGTTTCTTTCTTTTGTCAGCTCTTGTGGAATGTATGGATACGGTGATCCCGTTGTGAGGCAATTTTATAAGATGCCCTAAGTACGTGTGAGGAAAACCTATGGTATAGAAAGAAACTTTCAAACCCATATTTTTGAATCTCCAAAAGGACATTACGACGTTAGGATAGTTCATCAAAGGTTCTCCTATACCTGCAACGGCTATCCTTCTTATGGGTAAAGTATCCTTGAGAAGATCATACTGAGCGTATATCTCCTCGGAAGACAGGTTCCTCACAAGTCCTAAGCTTCCGGAGAGACAAAAGGGACACTTTATAGCACAGCCGACTTGCGTTGAAATGCACAGTGTATCACCTCTGTAAAAAACTGATTCCACCTTGTACCCATCGGACAGCTCAAATACGAAAAGCTGATTGAGTTCACTCCTGTGTGTTGATAAAAGCCTCATCTTCTTTGTATGCCCTCCTGCAACAGAATCCACAGCTTTTGCAGTGCTTGAGAGCTTTTTCGTATCCGTACGGCAAGAGAAGTTCCATATTTAACTCTTCTTTTTTCCCATCCGCTTCTAAAAGCACTTTTGAGCTTGGCGGATCTACGTATAGGAGTTTATATGTTCTACCTTTAAAGCACAGCTGTGTCCCTACCTCAGGAAAGAGATTCTTAACAATATAATTGTCCCTTTCGTAAGCAAGACAACACATAAGCCTTCCACAAGGACCGGTAAACTTTGTAGGTGAAAGTGGCAGATTCTGCTCTTCTATATCTTTTAAAGATATGGATTCAAAGTTCTCAGAAAATTTTACACAGCAAGGCACTTCACCACACGCACCTATCCAACCCGTCATCTGTACCGCATCCCTCACACCTATCTGTCTCATCTCTATTCTCTTCTTTATGACCTTTGCGAGATCCTTAACGAGGTTTCTAAAGTCAACTCTCTGATCAGATGTGTAATAGAAGAATACCTTATTGGCATCCAAAGGTATATACACCTTTATAAGCTTCATATCAAGTCCGTGCTGTACTATCTTTTCTTTGCAAAGAGTATAAAAACTCTCCGCCTTTTCCATGTTCTCTTCCATTTTCTTTATGTCTTCATCTTTCGCCTTTCTCAAAAAGGTTGCCTTCATCTGTGATGGCTCTTTTGATACACCAAGCACTTTGACGATCTCTTCACCCTTTTCCGAGCTGACTACTATAAGATCGTTCCTATTTATATCATCGTCCCATACACCATCAACCTGAAGGATCTTTCCTGTATCATGGAATCTTGCCTTTACGTAAGACATGATTGTTACCTCCATTTTTCTTCTTCATTCTAATATTTTTATAACTTATAGTTTCATAAGCAACATTTATGGCATAAATCATTCTTCTGAATTAATATAACTCAAGTATGAAGAAGTTGCTTTTCATAGTTGCGCTCTTGATAAGCTTTGCAAGGGCGGGAGAGTGGTGGAGCGATCCGATCAGAGGGCTTGAAGAGGCAAAAAAGGAGCATAAACCCGTTATGTTTTACTTCCATTCGGAACATTGTCCCTACTGCCTCCAGATGGAAACCTTTGTCTTTGGTGACGAGAGGGTTTCCAAGTATATGGATAGATTTGTGGTAATATCTTTAGATACCTATTCTCAAACAGGTATGGTGTGGGCAAAGCATTTTAACGTTTTTGGTACACCCACCTTCGTATTTTACGACCCTGATCGTAATAGTGTCTTAGGTGTAGCCTTTGGCAGTAAAACAAAGGAAGATTTCATAAACCTTTTATTGAAGGTTTGCGAAAAATCAAACATAAAAAAGTGCTGATAAATCAAGGGAGAAAAAGTAAGGGCTTGTCAGCAAATATATTTTATTTGGTAAAATTTTTTAAGGAGGTGTAAAGATGGACAGAAGAAAGTTTTTACTGCTATCAGCTGTTTCGGTTGCGAGCTTGACACTTGCGCCAGGTTTATTTAAGCCATCCTTAGCTGCATCCAAGCTGGAAGAGGATATCCAGAAAAGATTGGGCGTTAACCTTTCTCAGATCAAGGAATCTTCAGATGTTAAGCTTCAAGCACCTACCATAGCAGAGTCTGGAGCTAATGTACCTGTTTCCGTAGAATCGGACATACCTGTAGATAAGGTAGATAGCATATGGATATTCGTTGACAATAACCCAAGTCCATGGATAACTGACGTAAAGCTCACACCAATGAACGGAAAGGTTTACTTTGCTACGAGGATCAAAATGGGTCAAACTTCTAACGTGAGGGCCATACTCAAGCTAAAGGACGGCTCTTACCTGATGGCTACAAAGGAGGTCAAGGTAACTGTTGGTGGTTGTGGTTAACCTGAGATTAAAACTTTAAAAAGGAGGTTAAATATGGCTGTAGGAGCTGGTATACTCAGAGTTCCAAAGGAAGCCAAGAAGGGAGAGATAGTAAAGGTACAGATGGTTATCACCCATCCTATGGAACCGGGGACGAGGAAAGATCCCCAAACGGGACAGCTTATACCCGCCTATCACCTGACAAAGCTTGAACTCCTCTTTAATGACAAAACTGTCTCAGTGATTGATATGGGTGGTGGGGTGAGCGCCAATCCTTTCATAGGTTTGACTCTAAAGGTTGACGAAAGCGGTATAGTCAAGATCAGTTATGAGGATAACAAGGGAGGAAAATGGGAAAAGACCGCAGAGATAAGGGTAGTTTAATAGGAAATCAGTACCATGGGGAAGTGGGTAGTATTTATTTTTATAGGGGTATTTTACGCTTTGGCACAGCAGGAGAATCCGGCGGAAGAAGTGAAAAGGCAAAAGGAGATGTTACTCAAGGAAATGGGTATACTTCCCGGAGATGTTTATGCAGAGCAGGGGAGAGACATGTTTAACAAACCTATGGGAACTCAAGGGAAATCCTGTGCTTCGTGTCACGGACAGGACGGGAGGTATCTCAGGGGAGCATACGCACACATGCCAAGATACTACAAGGATATGGATAGCGTGGCAGACCTTGACAGCAGGATAAAGTACTGCATGGAGAAGTATATGGGTGTGAAGGATGTAAAGCACGACATAAACTTCAAGAGCATAGCCACCTATGTAGCTACCCTCTCCAATGGTATGAAGATGGATGTAAAACTTGACAATCCAAAAGAGAAAGAGATGTACCAGAAGGGCAGAGAACTCTGGTATGCAAGAGTAGGTAAAATGGACTTCTCTTGTGCTGTATGCCATGACAAAGAAACAGGCAAAAGGGTTTTCTTGCAGACGGTAGTTGCTGTAAAAGAAGATAAAGTATCCACTCACTGGCCTGCTTACAGGTTCTCCAACGACCAGCTTTGGACAATGGAAGACAGAATAAGAGGATGTTTTAGTGAGATGAGAGTTATTCCGCCGGAGCATTTCCATTGGGCTGTGATCGCTCTGAATTTGTACATGGCTTACAAAGCAAAGGGAGGTGTAGTTAGGGTTCCCGGCTTTATCTACTGAAAAAAGGAGGGTAAAGACATGAGAAAACTCTGGTTGTTACCGCTGGTCCTGGGAGCTGTGGGGGGCGTGACCCTCTATGCTTTGGCACAGCAGGAGAATCCGGCGGAAGAAGTGAAAAGGCAAAAGGAGATGTTGCTCAAGGAAATGGGCATACTTCCCGGAGATGTTTATGCAGAGCAGGGGAGAGACATGTTTAACAAACCTATGGGAACTCAAGGGAAATCCTGTGCTTCGTGTCACGGACAGGATGGGAGGTATCTCAGGGGAGCATACGCACACATGCCAAGATACTACAAGGATATGGATAGCGTGGCAGACCTTGACAGCAGGATAAAGTACTGCATGGAGAAGTATATGGGTGTGAAGGATGTAAAGCACGACATAAACTTTAAGAGCATAGCCACCTATGTAGCTACCCTCTCCAATGGTATGAAGATGGATGTAAAACTTGACAATCCAAAAGAGAAAGAGATGTACCAGAAGGGCAGAGAACTCTGGTATGCAAGAGTAGGTAAAATGGACTTCTCCTGTGCTGTATGCCATGATACTTTTGGAGGCTACAGAATAAGGCTTCAGACCCTTGCAAAAGTTAAGGAAGATAAAGTATCCACTCACTGGCCTGCTTACAGGTTCTCCAACGACCAGCTTTGGACAATGGAAGACAGAATAAGAGGATGCTATAACCAAATAAGAGTAACACCCCCACCTCACTTTTCTTGGGCAACCGTAGCACTTAGCCTTTACATGGCTTACGAATCAAATGGTGGCATCATAGAAACGCCGGGATTTGTTAGATAAGGAGGGTATAAAGATGAAAAAATACTTTGTCCTTTTGGGAAGCTTGGTTGTTTTTGCCTGCGCACCAGCTCAGAAGGAAAAACCTAAACCTGCGGAAGTACCTAAAAGCGTACCTCAAGCTAAGGTAGAGGAAAAAAGGCATACCTTTGAAGATGACATAAAGCAAGACGAAGGGCAAAAGCTCTGCTCTAACCCTCAGGGAACTGTTTCTGCAGACATGGTAGAAAAGTTTTTTCAGGAGCAGAAGAGACTTATAAAATACCCTCCAGATGGAAAATTGGTGGGGGATTGGAAAAAGGGAGAACAGCTTTTTTCAAATCCGAGGAAGGGTAACTGCTATGCCTGCCACTGTGCAGATCCGAAAGAGCTTGCCTGCGGAAATATAGGACCTGTCTTGAGACATTACGGTCAAAGACAACATGATGTCAAATACACTTATGAGAAAATTTACAATTCTTGGGCTTATGTCCCCTGCAGTATCATGTATAGAGCGGGAGTTCATGACATACTAACACCTCAAGAGATAGCTGATATAGTAGCTTACCTGCACAGTCCAGAGTCTCCCGTTAATAAGTAATCTGGGTGGGTTTCCCCACCCTTTTAGGAGGTTAGTGATGCAATTGACGAGAAGGGACTTTTTGGAACTTGCCATAGTAACTGGAGCTTACCTAAGTGTGGATCCCGTTTCCGCACTTGCCAGGATGAGCGCACAAGATCTTATGTCCTTCAAAAGTCTCGGTAATGTTACCCTTGTCTTTACCACAGATCTTCATGCTCATTTGAGACCCCTTTACTTTTCTGAACCTGTAAACTTGGTTCCTCCAAAAGGACTTGAGGGGCTTCCTGGATACGTTGCGGGTAAAGACTTCCTTAGGATGTACAAAATAAAACCTAACACTCTTGAAGCTTACTTTGCAAGCTGTGTTAACTTTCCAGAACTCGCCAAAAAATTCGGCAAAATGGGGGGTGGAGAACACATCACCTGGATAATAAAATCTATTATCAGTGAAAGGGGAAGAGACAAAGTACTTGTTCTTGATGGAGGCGACACATGGGTAACAACAGCCATAGGACTCTTTACCGACGGTAAGGCTCTGGTTGACTGGATGAATCACACGGGCTATGACCTTATGGTTGCGCACTGGGATTTCACTCTCGGAAAAGAAAAGTTTTTGCAGAGACTTAAAGAGCTTAAAGCTGAGTTTATATCACAGAACGTGGTAGATGCGGACTTTGGAGACCTCATCTTCAAGCCTTATTCCATAAGAGAGGTAGGTGGCGTAAAGCTCGGCATTATAGGAAACTCTTTTCCCTTCACACCCATAGCAAACCCGAGAGAATTTGTTGAAGGCTGGAGCTTTGGCATAAGAGATGAACAGATGCAGAAGTTCGTGGATGAACTGAGAAACAAACATAAAGTGGATGTGGTGATCCTACTCTCTCATGACGGACTGCCTCTTGACATAGCTCTGGCGAAGAAGGTAAAAGGTATAGATATCATCATCTCAGGACATACGCACGATGTGACGCCAAAACCTTACTTTGTAGGAAATACCATGATAGTCATAGCTGGCTCTCATGGCAAATACGTAGGAAGGCTTGACCTTGATATAAAAAATGGAAAGATAAGAGATTACAGATTCAAACTCATACCTGTTGCCAGCAACTTAATACCTGCGGATAGGGAGACAAAAGAGCTTATAGACAAGTGGTATAAGCCTTATGAAGGGAGGCTCTCAGAAGAAATAGGCGTGGCGGAAGTTCTCATATATAAGAGAGATACCTTCTTTAGCACCTTTGACAGACTTGCGGGTATGGCAATAGCGGACTATTATCATGGGGTTGACGTAGTTACCTCCCCCGGCTATAGGTGGGGTACCACAATACTGCCAGGACAGAAAATAACCGTAGATCACATATACGACTTTACAGCGATAACGTATCCTAACGTTTACGTCATGAAAAGGACAGGTGAACAGTTGAAAGCTGTATGGGAAGATGTAGCTGACAACGTTTTCAATCCAGATCCCTTCTATCAGCAAGGTGGGGATATGTCAAGGCTTTACGGCGTTGAGTACGAGATAGAGATAGGGGCAAAACAGGGGCAGAGAATAAAAAGGGCTTGGATAAAAGGAAAGGAACTTGATCCTAAAAAGGAGTATCTTGTAGCTGTCTACGGTGGACCCACACCACCACCAGAAACCTTACTTCCAGATGTAAAACCTGTTCCGGTTTATGACATCATCATAGACTACGTGAGAAAAAAGAGGAATATATACGTTGATCCCAAACCCAACGTAAAAGTTCTTGACGCTAAATACACCTCACCAATAGAAGGTTTTGGTAAATATATGTTAAGGAGGTGAAGCATGAAGAGGCTCTTCCTTCTCTTTTTTATAATTTTCCCTTCACTTTCACTGCCTGCAGATATAACAAGCCTCATGTTTCGCACTTACACAGTCAGCGGAAAGGATTTTAACCAAGTTGTGGATGAGCTAAAACAAAGGCTGAACGAGAAAGAGGATACTAAGGTTTTGCGCCTTCTGACCATATCAGAAGCTATAAAGGCAAGAGGCGTTAAGGACTTTCCCAACTACACGGTTATCCTCGCATGTGATCCAAGAGGAAAGGAAGATCTTTTGGTCAGAATCCCCTTCATGAGTAACCTCGTTCCCTGCTCCATCGCAGTTTATGAAAATCCCAACGGAAGCGTATCTATGACCACAATCAACGAAATGCCCTACCTTATGGAGTTTTCAAAAGATCTATCCGCGCAAGACAGGAGATTCATAAAAAGGACTTACTCCGATCTGAGACAAGTACTTTCTAGCTTAGGAAAGTCAAAAGCTGTTCGTACTAATAGAAAGCAGATGAGTAAGCTGATGACAAAGTTAAGGGGTGTATCTTTTGAAACATCCGACACCATAAAGGGCGTGAGTTTTGAAGACACAAAAACCCTTCTTAAGGCATCCCTTGACGGTGTAAATATGAACATACTGGGTGTAGAAGATATAAAAAGGGATAGTCCCAAATACTCTTTTATGTTAGCGTGTAACCTCACGTATGGGGAAAAGATCCTCAGGGAATTTCCTCACTTTGGAACGCTTGCACCTTGCAGAATATATATATATGAGAAACCTGACGGTAGCGTAGGTGTGGGTTACATAAACATTCAAACTCTTATAAAACTTTACAGAACACACCTCCATAAAGATGCTGTTGAAGTTTTTGAAAAGGCGGATAAAGACATAAAATCAGCTATAAAGGAAGTCAAAGGTGAGTGATGCGTGTAATACTTATAACGCTCCTTATTATCTGTGTAAGCTTTTCTGCAGAATACTCCACCCATGTGAAACAGACTCTGCAGGAAATAGAAGGCGGAATTTACGGTGTTTTTGGCGTTTACGAACAGGTAAGCAAAGAAAACAGAGGCTTTATATCTAACGCTTACTTTGTAGTAACCAAAGACGGAGTGATAGTCTTTGACGCTTTAAGCACCTACAAACTTGGTAGAGAACTTCTTGAAACTATAAAAAGCTTAACGGATAAACCTGTAAAGTATCTGGTTATCTCTCACTATCACACGGATCATTTTTACGGAGCAAAGGCTTTTAAGGAGACGGGAGCTATTATTGTAGCGCATTCCTGGTCTTATGAGTATTTGTCCAGCGAAGAAAGTCAAAACATGCTTACAGCAAGAAGAAATATCCTCGGTGAAGAGCTTGACGGTACGGAGCTTGTGTCACCTGATATAACTACATCCTCTTCACTGACCATTCATATGGGAGGTGAAAACTTTGAGGTTTATCACTGGTGTAAAGCTCACACAAACGGTGACATAGTTATGTACATTCCATCCAAAAAGATACTCATTGCCGGGGATCTCGTCTTTGGAGGAAGGATACCTTTCCTCGGATCAGGTAATTCAAAAACATGGATAGACTGTCTTGATGATATTATGCGGATAAAACCGGAGATACTTCTTCCCGGTCACGGACCTTACCTGCGAGGCGAAGAGGAGATAAGGAAGCAAGTTACGTGGACAAAGCGATACATACAAGACATAAGGTATGTGGTAAAAAAACTTTACGAAGAGGGACTTGATGTAGAGGAAGTGAAAAAGAGGGCAAACGAAGAACTGCTGAGGATCAATCCAGAGTATGCACAGATTGGAGCTTTTTTTAGCGTAAATCCTGTAAATGCTTATTACGTCTACTTTGAGATAGAAAGAGAATTTCTGGAATTGACAAAGTGACCCTTTATAATTTTAGTATTCTTTTATTTAACCCACAAGGTAAATTTTTACGTCAGAAAAATCCCAAACAGACCTGTTATAATATAGCGTAGGAGGGAGCAGTGTGGTAAAAGACAGGCTTCTTCTGGCAATAGGAGGGCTTTTACACGATGTGGGAAAGCTCTTAGACAGAGCTGGAGAAAGTGCGGATAAGCAAGACCTTAAATATGCCCATGCGGTGCTTTCAAGGAGTTTTGTAGAGGGGCATATAAGGGGAAAAATTTCAGACGAAGATTACAAAAAAGTCCTTTCCTGCGTGGAACATCATGAAAACTGGAAAAGCCTTGAGCAGTATATATACAAGATAGCGGACATATATTCAAGCAAGGAAAGAAGCAAGGGTGAAGAGGAAAAACTAACAAGAGAACAAAAAAGGTTAAGACCCATATTTAGAAAGTTAAAAATAAGTAATAAAGAATGGTTAGATAAAGAAGCCTACACCTACTATACTCTTAAGCCTCTTAGTTTGCAAGAGGATACTATTTTCCCAAAGGTTCTTGAAGAATTTAAAAAGCCAGAAGGCGACTATGCAACTCTACTTAATGCCTTTAAAAAAGAGTTTGGCAAAATTGATTTTTCAAATCTTGAAAAAGCCTTTTTGAGGCTTTATCATCTGTGCTACGAATACCTCTGGTGCGTGCCAGCCTCTACTTATGACACAGAAAAAAGAGAAAATCACTATCCAGACATTTCCCTTTTTGACCACTCAAGAGTGGTTTCAGCCATTGCCTGTAGTCTTTGGACAGAATATAACAAAGGGTATTTAGAAAAGCTAAAAGACTGGCAAAAGGCGGGTGAAAACTGTAAACTTGTCTTGGTAGAAGGGGACATAAACGGCATTCAAAGGTTTCTTTTTGACCTTGCCAACAAGAAGGGTGTGGCAAAAAGGCTAAGAGGTAGAAGCTTTTTCCTCACAGTCCTTCCTCATCTGGTGGCAAGGAAATTTTTGTGGGAGTTGGGCTATCCTCTTTGCAACCTGCTTTATGTGGGTGGTGGCAAGTTCCAGCTTCTTTTAGGCTATGAAGAGGGTATAGAAAATAGACTCAAGGCTCTTAAGGAGAAGATGGAAAGGAGCCTTGTAAAAGAGTTTGGTGGAAAGCTGGGGCTTACTCTTACTTACCGTGATTTTGCCCTAAAAAAGCTTGAAAACTACCAGGAGCTTATAAAAGAATTCTATAAGTCTATAGAAGAGGACAAAAGAAAAAAGTTTCTAAGCGTTTTTGAAAGCTTTGAAGAGCTTACCAAAGAACCTGTAAATGGTTATGTGGTTTGTCCTTCCTGTGGTTGGGAAGTGGTAAAGGAAGAGGAGATAAACGAAGAAGAAGCAAAGTTCTGTAAGTGGTGTAATATCTTCTTTGAGATAGGAGGCTTTTTGCCAAAAGCTGAATATATAGTTTTTGATAATTCACCAAAGAATAGCGTGGGTTTTTATCTGGAGGATATAGGCGGTGTTTATCTGAATGTAGAAAAAGGTAAGGAAGTATATGCTATAAACAGAGTGCCTCAAGACTTTTCTAACTCAGATGGTTTTATCTTCTTTGCCAATTATGTGCCTCTACAAGGTAATAATGTTATAGACTTTGAAGAACTGGCACAATGCTCTGAAGGAGATAAAAAGCTTGCCTTTGTAAGGGGAGATGTGGATAATCTGGGCTTTATCTTCATGAAAGGCTTTAAAGAGGAATACACCATATCAAGAGTGGCAACCTTTAGCAGACAGCTTGACCTTTTCTTTTCTGGCTATTTAAACGAGCTTTTGAAAGATTCAAAAATATACGTACTGTATGCAGGCGGAGATGACTTTTTCCTCATAGGTCCATGGAACGAAGTCCTTGACAAGACAGTGGTGCTATACGAGAAGTTTTATGAATACACCATCTATAACCCGGACTTTAACATATCCACCGGCATATACATGGCAAGGGAGGACTTTCCTGTAAGGTTTGCCGGTGAGCTGGCAGGAGGTGAAGAAGCAAAGGTAAAGGAAGCCAAAATAATAAATAAAAACAAAGACATATCTGTATTGGGCGAGCTTTTAGATATACAGGAGTTAAAAGAAGGCATAAATACAGGGAAGAAGCTTGCTGAGTATATAGAAAGTAAGGCAGTAGGCAGAGCCACTCTATACAAGATTTACATGCTTACAAAAGCCTACAGGGATAAAGATGGCATAAACCCACGCTTTTATCCAATGTTTTATTACTTGCTTTATAGAAATGTGAAGTTAGAAAAGGAAGAATTGGAAGAGTTTATAAAGCTTTTCGTAGACCCAGAGAAGGACTATCAACTAAGAAGCCATATACCTTTTAGCATAAAGTATGCCATAATGAAAACAAGAGAGGTGTCAGAAGGTGGAGAAAAAGCCAGTAATAAAGAAATAGAGGAGGTTAAACGATGAATGGAAGGCATCAACAACAGGGGAGACCACAGCAGGGACAACAAGGAAAAAGAGATGATGAATACCCTTTCACAAATGAGCTTATAAGTAAGCTAAAAACTGAGCATATAACTAACATAAAAGGCAGAAACATATTCCACCCAGACGGATATGCAAAGAATATAGTAGAAGAGCTTGAACTTAAGGGTGTCCAGTTAAGAAGGTTTTACATGGAGTTGAAAAACATACAGGAAATAATGAAAAGTTACGAAAAGGACAAAAGTAAGGAAGATGGAGATGTAGATAGCGGAAATAAGAAAGATGTAGATATAGATTATGTAAAATACAGGCTTTATAAGCTCTATGCGATTATAAATTATCAAGCTAAAAGGAAGGTTATAAAGCCTGAGTTTGCAGAACTACTTACGGTAATATTAGACAACATAGAAAGACAGAATTTTGACAAGACAGCAGTTGATAGAGCAGTGGACCTTCTTATGGCTATGGTAGCGTACTCTAAAGAAGATGATAAAGATAAAGGAGGTTAAAGCCATGTTTAGCTTTAAAGGACAGCTGATAGTAGAGTATAAACTCAAAGTGCTTACTGGTATGAGAATAGGAGGTTCAAAAGAAAGCTTTGATATAGGTGGTCTTGACAACCCGGTCATAAAGACGGTTATAAGCATTCTTGATTTTTATGGAGAGGCTAAAGAACTTCCTGCGGGTGTGCCATACATACCCGGTTCTTCTCTGAAGGGCAAAATAAGAAGTCTTCTTGAGTGGGCTAATGGAAATGTGGAAAGTATGATAGAAAGAGCAATTAACGATGAAAAAACAGAAGGAAAATCGAAAGAAGAAAAAATTGTGGAAATGGCGGGGAAACCCTCTACCTGTGGCAAGTGTGATATATGCGTGCTTTTTGGCACGGGTGATGTGGAAACTATAAAAAAATTAAAGCTTGAAGAACAGCCCGGACCTCCAAGGCTCATTTTCTACGATGCATACCCGACAGAAGAAACCCTGAAAAACCTTGAGGAGGAACTGGGACCGCATATATACACGGAGATAAAGACAGAGAACCACATAAACAGGATAACTTCTAAGGCAGAGCCAAGAAAGGTGGAAAGAGTGCCTGCTGGAGCGGTTTTTGAAGGAAAGGTGGTCTTCAGGTTTTTCAAAGATGAGGACAGGCAAAAGCTTAGCCTTCTCTTCAATGGTATGAAGCTCTTGGAGGATAACTTCCTTGGAGGCTATGGTTCAAGAGGTTCTGGCAGGGTAAAGTTTGAAAACATAAGGCTTACCTTCAGAAGCAAAGACTACTATCTGGGTAAGGGAGAAGAAAAGTCTATTGGAGCGGTCAAAAGCCTTGAGGAGCTGGACATACAGGGGCTGGCAGACAGGTTATAGCTATGCTTCTAAGAATAAATTTTAAACCGGTTTCCTGTTTTTCTTCCTTTCCGAAAGCTCATACCTTCTTTGGTGCCTTCTGCCATGGTCTTAAAATGCTCTTTGGCGAGCAGGCACTTTTAGAGTTCCTGAGGGCTTATGAAAAGGAGCCTCCTCTTCTTTTTTCTACCACACTGCCCTACAGGGAAGGCAGGCTTTTTCTTCCAAAGCCTCAGCTCAGCCACGGAAACTATGAGCCAAATAGTGTGGAAGAATACAAGAAGTTCAAGAGGATAAAGAAGATGGGCTATGTATCGGAGGAGGTGTTCAAGGAGGTGCTTGAGGGCAGGTTAAAGACCTACAAGGACCTTCTTGAAAAGAAGGCGGAAGGTGTAAAGCCTTATGAAGACTTCCTTATGCCTCATGCCAGCATAAACAGAATTACCAGCACTACAGAGGGTGGTGAGTTTTTCACCGAGAGGGTATATACCCTTTCCTCCTTTGCCTGTCTTGTAAGGGTAAAGGACAGCTTCAGGCAGATGGCTAAAGGCTGGGGCGTGGAAGATATGGGGCTTTTTCTTCAGAGGGCTTTTGAGCTGGTAGGTCTTGGTGGAAACAGGAGCTGTGGCATGGGCTGGAGCAAAGTAAAAGTGGAAGAAGAAAAAGAAGAGTGGATAAAGAATTATATAGAAAAAGGTGGAAGCAAGTTTATAACCCTTTCGGAGACCTTTTATGACAGGGCTTTTATATTAGAAAAGAGTCTTTATGACCTTGAGGTTTTAAAGCCTGCGGTGGAAAAGGGCTATGCGGACAGCCTGCCGGTGGTATGGAAAAGAAAGCTTCTTATGTTAAAGGCAGGCTCAGTCCTCAGGGTGGAAAAAAAGGACTTTTACGGCTCTTTGAAGAAGGTAGTAGAATATGGAGACGCACGCATATACCACTACGGGTTTGCCTTTCCTGTTTATATGGAGGAAGGCTCATGAAGGAGTTTTATAAGAAGGTAAAAGTGGAGCTTGAGGTTCTGACACCTGTACATATAGGAAGCGGTGAGAGGCTTTCAAACCTTGAATATATACAAGAAGGAAGAAGGCTAAAGGTGTATCCCTTTGATTACCTTATAAACCTGATAATTAGCGAGCCACCCTCAAGGAGAGATAATCTACTTTTGATTATAAAAAGCGGGATAAAAAACCTAAACACACTATTTAGAGAATATCAACTTTCTTACAAGCCAAAGTATGAAATACCTTTTGAAGGTTCTCTTTTAACTTCTCAAGTAGAACTTTTTATAAAAAACCCTTCTGGACCGTACATCCCGGGCAGTGAGCTAAAGGGTGCAATAAGAACAGCATTTCTTGGCACTTTGCTGATGCAGAAAGAAGAACTTTATGCGGATTTACAAAACGCTTTGAAGAAAACACTGGATGAACAAAACAAACGTGAAATAGAGAAAAAATTGAAGAAGGATATGGACGAAAAGGTGGAAGGCTTTTTAAGACCAAAGGGTTCAGAAGGCGATGTAAGACGTGACCTTTTAAAGCTTTTACTCATACAGGATGTTCAGATGTCATATCAAGACTTGGTCTGCATAGAAGTTTCAATGGTAGGTTCTAAAAGAACCATCTATCCCTGTGAAGCCCTAAAGCCAGGTACCAAAGCGGAGTTTGATATTGTTAGGCTAACAGACATGCTAAAAGTTGTAGAAAAAGCTACTAAAAAACCACCATACGAGAACCTCCTGAAGGATTTAAGGGAGGCTGTAAATAACTTTTACTCTCTGGTGATAGAGCAGGAAATAGAATACTTCAAGAAAGAGGGCATACGCGAAACTGTGAAGGCTTTTGAGGAAATAAAACAAAGAGCAAACGAAGGCATGCTTTTAAGAATAGGAAAGCATCAGGGATACATAAGCACCACCATAATGGCGGTCTTCAGGAAAAAGGACCGTGAGCTTTTTGAGAGGGTTTTTGAGCTGTCCGCTCCGCAGGTAAGAGAAGAAAAGCCAAAGACCAGAAGGATAACCTTTGATGGCAAGCCGATGGGCTGGGTATTGCTAAAATTTGCTGTATAATTTTCTTAGGGTGCTGGCGTTTGGGGGCTTTATGCTCCCATGACATCTTGAGAGCTGAATAGGTTGGGCTTCCTTTTGGGTGGGCTTGAAACTTTAAGGGGGTATTCTGGCACTTTTTAAAATAAGTTTCCTCAATGCAGGTTGATGCTTAAGCATACAGGCATCTTGATGACTTGATGCATTGATGACTTGATGCCATAAGGTTTAAAGCCTTGAACGACAAGGATTTAAATTTGATAATACCATACTCAACCTTGCATGACCGACGATTTTCGGAAATTAATTTCATTTGAAGAAGGTACCCCCTTGACAAAATCCTTGTCATTACTTATTATTTTTCAGGTAGGTGCGTTAGGTTTTAAGCCCACCGTGAGGGATGATGACGAGGCCTGAAAATAACCACATAGCTGTTTTGAGTCTGTTTTAAGCCCACCGTGAGGGATGATGACTCAAGCTTTAAAAGTATGAGTAGATACGCATTGTAGGTGTTTTAAGCCCACCGTGAGGGATGATGACGTATCCTGATTTATCTCCGAAAGAAGAATGATCTTTGTTTTAAGCCCACCGTGAGGGATGATGACGCGGACCCTGTTTATAAAGTACTATCGTCATTTATATGTTTTAAGCCCACCGTGAGGGATGATGACCTCTGTAAAAGACACAGTAAGAAGTGCATTCACTGGGGTT
>JBEULM010000042.1 GCA_041287335.1 Hydrogenobacter sp. | reverse complement strand
CAAGGGTTTTGTAAGAGTAGGTATGGGTTTCATAACTGCACGAACGAGTATTGGCATACCATTGGTGATACCTCCCTCAGTTCCACCAAGGTTGTTAGAATACCTGAAAAATCCGGTCTGCTTTGACCATCCTATTTCGTCGTGTACTTCGGAACCGAACCTCTTTCCAGCCTCAAAACCAAGTCCGAATTCCACACCTTTTATAGCATGTATACTCAAGATCGCCTGAGCTATCCTGCCATCTATCCTCTTATCCCATTGAATATAACTACCAAGCCCCGGAGGGACACCCAAGGCAAACACTTCAAAGATACCACCTAAACTCTCACCTCTCTCTTTAGCCTGTTCTATAACCTTGATAAACTCGTCATCCTTTGAAGGATCGGGGAATCTCACTAAGGAAGATTCGGCAAGCTCGTGTCTTTTAATGAGATCGTTCTCTTTTATAGGTGGCATGCATGTTCCTATGCTCACCACATAACTCCCTATTTTTATACCGAATTCCTCCAGAAATTTTTTACATACAGCACCTACTGCCACTCTGGCTGTCGTTTCCCTCGCTGAAGCTCTCTCCAATATATTTCTGAGATCCCTCTGGTTGTATTTTATACCGCCTGCTAAGTCCGCATGTCCTGGGCGAGGTCTCGTGAAGGGTATGGCGCTTTCAGGTCTCTCGCCTTCTATAGCCATTTTCTCCTGCCAATTCTCCCAGTCTCTGTTCCACACTATCATGGCTATAGGGCTACCCAAAGTCTTCCCAAAACGCACACCGGAAAGTATCTCCACCTGATCCCTTTCTATCTTCATCCTGCCTCCCCTTCCATATCCCCTCTGTCTCCTCTCAAGTTCACGATTTATATATTCTGTGCTTATCTCGAGGTTTGCCGGAATACCCTCAAGTATACAAACTACAGCCCTTCCATGAGATTCTCCTGCAGTCAGGAATCTTATAGACATCAGCCTATTCTTACCGCTTTAACCACTTTACCTGCCTTCAAACATTTGGTGCATACATAAACCCTCTTTACGCTACCGTCGGAGAGCTTTACCCTCATCTTTTGAAGGTTTGCCTTAAAGGTTCTTGGGTTTTGCTCTGCGGAAAAGGTTACGCTTTTACCAAACTTAGTAGTCTTACCGCAAACGTAACACCTTGCCATCTCTTACCTCCTTCAAAGTATGATCATTTTACCTCAATTTTTCATCTATTATCTCTCTGATTTTTTTCTCTAAGGTGCAAACACCATGTGAGTTACAAAATATGCATCTATCCTTTGCATATTTCTTAGCAAGTGCTACCATGTTGTGTCCAGTCAAGGATGTGAAGATTATCACCCAATCAGCACAAGCCAAAGCACTGTCAATGTTCTGCTGTGTCTCCTGATTTATAAATTTTATCTTAAGATGATATCTCTTAGCCATTTCCTTAACTTTGGATCGCATCCTGTCATGACCTCCGAGGATTACTATTCTCATAAAATCCTCCTTTTTGAAATCTGAACTCAATTTTAATACTTGAAAAGAAGCGAGTCAATATGATATTTCTCAATCAAATGGCAGGGTTATAATATAAATTACATGAGGCTGGGTGTTAACATAGATCACGTGGCAACTCTTAGGCAGGCGAGAAAAACCTTTGAACCAGATCCTGTTTTTGCTGCATTGATCGTACAACAGGCGGGGGCAGATCAGATAACCCTTCACTTAAGAGAGGACAGGAGACATATACAGGATAGGGATCTGGAGCTTATAAAGGAACTCGTAGTGATACCTGTAAATCTTGAAATGGCACCTACGGAGGAGATGAGGCAGATAGCTCTAAGGATAAAACCTAATAGGGTAACCTTAGTCCCTGAGAAAAGGCAAGAAATAACTACCGAAGGTGGTCTTGATGTTTTGGGTATGAAGGAATTTCTCAAGTCTTACATAATGCCTCTAAGGGCAGAAGGTATTGAAGTATCTTTTTTCATTGAACCGCAAATAGAACATGTGCGCGCATCAAAAGATGCAGGAGCTGATGCTGTAGAGCTACATACAGGAAAGTACGCAAATCTCTGGAAGGAGGGAAAGGCTTCTCAGGTGAAGGAGGAGATAGAGAAAATAAGAAGAGCCAGCATTGAAGCCAAAAATCTCGGACTTAGGGTTTATGCAGGACACGGTCTTACTTACCATAATGTCTCTGCCTTTGTTAGAGAACTAAAAGACTTGGTAGAGGAGCTTAACGTGGGTCATTCCATAATATCAAACTCTGTTATCTTTGGTCTTGAAAAAGCCGTAAAGGAGTTTCTAAGCTTGATAAAGGAGTAAAAAGGCGTTAAATTTAAACCTATGGCACAGAAGGAGGAACTCAAACCTGAAAGCTTGGAGCAAGAAGTGGAGGAGTTAAGAAGGAGTATTTTTAAGCTTTTTGAACTTCTCTTACCACCTAAGGAAATAAGGAGGGAAGTTATGAAAAATCTCTATACAGCTGAACTTTCCTTGCTTAGGATATTTAAAACCCTACTTGATTACAAAGTTTCACAAGTGGAAAAGAGAATAGAGAGTAAGGAGGAGAAGAAAAAGGAGCGGGTAAAGAAGGTGGAGGTGGAGTAATTACCTTCCGTAAGTTAAGCAAAGTTCCTTCAACTTCATAACTACTTTTTCATCGGGTAAGCTCGTTAGCCTCCACTCCCAGTTTTTGTCCTTTGTACCCGGTGTGTTCATTCTCGCTTCTTTACCGAGATTCAAAAGGTCCTGCATGGGAATTATACAGGCTTTAGCTACAGACATATAGGCTAATCTTATGAACACATCGCTCACTTCATCTTGAGTGAGTCTTCTTCCTATATACCTGTGAAGCCTCTCTTTTGCTTTTTCGTCAAGCTCTTCCACGTACCAGTCTCTTATCGGCATGTTATCATGGGTGCTTGTGTAAACAAAAAAATTCTTATCGTGGTTGTGGGGCATAAAGGGATGATTTTCGGCTTGAAAGGCAAATACAAGTACCTTCATACCAGAAAAGCCAAAACTGTCTCTTAGCTTTTCTACATCAGGTGTTATTAGCCCGAGATCCTCCGCAACGAAGGGAAAATCCGGAAATTCCTCCTTCAACTTTGTAAAAAACTCTTCCGCTGGAGCTTTTACCCACGTGCCAGCAATGGCGGTTTTTTCAGAAGCTGGCACTTCATAATAGGCTACAAAACCCCTAAAGTGGTCAAGTCTCAAGAGGTCAAAAAGTTTCAGATTGTGTCTTATTCTCTCAACCCACCACTTAAAACCTGTCTCTTTAAGCCTATCCCAGTTGTAAACTGGATTTCCCCAAAGCTGACCCGTAGGACTAAAATAGTCTGGTGGCACACCTGCTACTACGTAAGGTGTATTATCCTCACCGAGTTTAAAGATCTCCCTGTTTGACCATACATCACTACTGTCAAAAGCTGGATAGATGGGAAGATCACCCATAACTTTGATCCCTTTTGAGTTGGCATAAGTTTTAAGGGCTTTCCACTGCTTGAAAAACACAAATTGTAAAAACTTCTCCTTCCTTATATACATCTCAAGCCCGCTGATGTTATCGCTTTCCCACATATTCCACGGTTTTCTAAACTTATCTCTGAGAACCTTAAACCTGCAGTAATTCTCAAGCCAATAGCTGTTTTCCTCTACAAAGGACAGATACTCACCGTTCTCGCTGAAGTTTCCGAAGGCTATATCCAAAAGCTTTTTCTTTAACCGCAATGCCATCTCGTAATTTACCCTGTCGCTCTGGATCTTTGCGCTTTGCATGTCTCTCTTTGAGATAAGTCCTTCCTCATAGAGAAGTTCAGGGCTTACAAGTAGGGGATTTCCGGCAAATAGAGAAATGCTAAAGTAGGGAGAGTTACCGTACTCTATACAGGTAGGATTTAAAGGAAGTACTTGCCACAGCCTTTGTCCTGAGTTAGCCAAAAAATCCACAAAATTGTAGGCTTGAGGTCCCAAATCACCTATGCAGAAAGGTGAGGGGAGGGAAGTCACGTGCAGAAGTATACCTGCAAGTCTCACATTATAATTTTATCGCTCTTAAGTAAGAAAGATCCCTGTTTACCCATGATGGTATCAATGTAGTTGTAAAAAACCTCAGGAGTTTCCTTTTGAAGATTGACAATAGAATATAATGGTAGTATGAAAATAGCGATAGGCTCGGATCATGCGGGATACTTGCTCAAAGAAAAGATAAAGGAATTTCTCATATCCAAGAGATATCAGGTGATAGATTTTGGTACCACCTCGGCTGAATCTACAGATTATCCTATATTTGCACGTGAGGTGGCTCTTGCGGTTCAAAGGGGGGAAGCACAGCAAGGCATTCTGATATGTGGGACGGGTATAGGGATGTGTATTACCGCTAACAAGTTCAAGGGAATATACGCGGCACTGTGTACCGATGAGTATATGGCAAGGGTAAGCAGACAGCACAATAACGCTAACATTTTGTGTCTTGGAAGTAGGGTTTTGGGTGAAGCCCTCGCTATATCCATAGTGGATGCATGGCTCAACGCTGACTTTGAAGGTGGAAGACACGAAAGGAGGGTGGATCTTATAAGAAAGATGGAAAAAGACATGTGCTAAAATTAAAAACTATGAGGTTCTACGGTATAGCGTCAGAAAGCCGAGTCTTTGAAGTTTTACAGATTATTAATGATGGTGTGTGGTTCTTTGAGGATACCAAAAGCGGACTAAGAGAAAGATTAGACGCTGAACAGCTAAAGGAAAGGCTAAAGAGCATACTCTCACAGATAGAAAGCTGGAAGTCTCAAATGTCCTTTCTTCCTAAAAATACTGCGTTCGTTTTCATACACGAGCCGTCAGATCCAAAAGCTTTCAAGATATATGACACATCATCTCTCGGATGCTCCTCAAGCCTTTCGCCTCCGAGATGGAAGGTATACAAAGAAGGTGTTGAGATTAGGGAGTGATCTTTAGTATCTTACCACGGTGCGCCTTTTGGAAGATGAAAAAACCCGCTAAAGGAAAGATGAGCATAAAAAGTGCTGAAAGTTTGTAGTTGTCATCCGTTGCGTAAAGGAAAAGGGACCATACGAAAAGTCCTGTGGTGGATGCTACGCGCTCGGTAAGGGACAAAAAGGACAGTCTTAAAGATACCTGTGTCTGGGGAAAGCCCTCTATTATAAAAAGCCTTGATGTTGTCCAAAGGTGTGCCAGAGAAATGCCTGCAAGGAAGCCAATGGGAAGAAGGAATTCTCTTGGAATAAAGTACAGTGTGATGAGAAAAGAAGACCAAAGGAAAAAACCTGCTGGAAAGAGAAATAAAGCTCCCACCTTATCAGATAGCTTTCCAAATAGCGCACCACCTATCACACCACCTAAGGCTGACAAACCTATAACCTTGTAAATTTCTGTATCTTCAAGCCCGTACACCTTTCTCAGGTATATGCCCATCATAGCTATCAGCGTGTTGGCGACTTCCGTAAGAGATAGTATGGAGAGTATGGTTAACAAGAATTTTTTGTCCCTGAAAATCTCTCGGAGCGTGACGCTTTGTCTGTGCGAAGGATTCTGTAAAACTAAAAAAGATGGCAAAGACAGAAGGGTAAATAGGATACAGGCCTGAAAAAATACATCTGGAAGACTCATCCACCTTACCAAGAAAATCAGGCTTACTGCGGAGCTTACATACCCTACCGCAACACCAAGTCCAGACGCAAAACCCTTGCGCGTAAAACCCAAAAGCATGGAGTTATAAAATACCAAAGCCTGCTGGTGAAAAACAGCCATAAAGGAATAGACAAGTAACGCAAAGTAAGGCAAATTTGTTAAAAAGCTAAGGCAAGATCCAAAAAGAGCGGTTAGCAAGCTAAATATTACAAAAAGTTGTTTCCTTATACCTTTTGTGTCAGCTATCTTTCCAAGATATAAAGCGAGTAAAAAGGAAAAAAGGAAGGCTGATCCGTAAGTAATTGAGTATATCTTAGTATCCACGTATCTGGTTATAAAAAGAGGGAAAAAGGTGGAATAAACCAGCGCGCCCAGGAGAGTCTCTCCAGCGTCGTAAAGAGAAAAAGATAGAAGCCTAAGCTTTTCTCTCAGGTGTTATTTCCACCTCGCATTCGTCAGTTTCCCCGTAAATGTCTCTTTTGCACTGTTCAAGGGGTATAACTTTGTAAAACTTTTCTACGTATATGTCCCAGTTATCAAGTATGTGTTTTGCCCATGCGCTACTTGTATAAGCGTAATGCCTTTGTATGAGGGACTTTATTTCTTCTATTTCCCTTTCATGTTTTAGCCTCCTTATCATAACGTAGGAGGGGTTTATCTTCCTTTTAAGATCCTCGTCCAGTACGTAAGCATAGCCTCCCGTCATACCTGCACCTAAGTTAAAGCCTACGCTACCCAGAACTACTACTACTCCGCCTGTCATGTATTCACAGCAATGAAGCCCTGTACCTTCAACAACCGCCACAGCACCGCTGTTTCTTACCGCAAACCTCTCTCCTGCCCTTCCTGCTGCATAGAGTTCTCCTCCTGTGGCACCATAAAGGCACGTATTACCCATGATCACGTTATTTTGTGTATCTTCTACACCGCACGGTTTTATCACTATCCTCCCTCCGTACATGCCTTTACCCACATAATCGTTAGCATCTCCAATAAGTGTAAGAGACACACCTCTGTGATTGAAAGCCCCAAAGCTTTGACCAGCAGTCCCTAAAAATGTAAGATTTATTGTATCTTCCGGCAGTCCCTCATCCTTGTATTTTAAAGCTATGTAGTAATTGATCCTAACAGGTACGCTTCTGTCAGTGTTTTTTATGGTATACTCTCTGAATACCTTTTCACCTCTATCTATATAAGGGAGCAGTTCTTCAACAAGTTTTTCATTGAAGGAAGGTCTCGGATTGTCATTCCTTTCTACCATACATCTAAGGTGAGTACCTGCAGGATAGTTTTCCTTGAGAAACTTCTCCAACTTTATCCTCTTTGAACCTGGTATATGATCAAAGCTGATTATGTCTAAAAGATCCCGCCTTCCTATAATGTCATCAAGCCTCTTGTATCCCATCTGTGCAAGTATCTCCCTGACTTCTTGAGCAACAGCCCTGAAGTATGCGATCACATTCTCTACCCTACCTTTGAACTTTTCCCTATACTTTGGATCCTGCGTAGCTACTCCTGTAGGGCACTGGTTTGTGTGACACATTCTTGCCATGACACATCCTTCGGCTATCATAGCGGCTGTGCCAAAGCCGAACTCTTCAGCACCCAAAAGCGCAGCTACTATGACATCTTTACCAGTTCTCATACCTCCGTCAATCCTTATGCGTACCTTATCTCTCAAACCATTCTCCATGAGCACTCTTTGAGTTTCAGCCAATCCTATCTCCCAGTAATTTCCCGCGTTCTTTATAGAAGAGTAGGGACTCGCTCCAGTTCCTCCTTCAGCACCGCTTATCTGCACTATATCCGCATAAGCTTTGGCAACGCCCGCAGCTATGGTACCTACACCTGTCTCCGCAACAAGCTTTACGCACACCTTAGCTTTTGGGTTTGCCTCTTTGAGATCATGTATCAGTTGTGCAAGATCTTCAATAGAGTATATGTCGTGATGTGGAGGTGGTGATATGAGTGTTACGCCGGGTTGTGCGTGCCTAAGTTTAGCTATGTATTCGCTCACTTTATGTCCGGGAAGCTGTCCACCTTCTCCAGGCTTTGCACCTTGAGCTATCTTTATTTCAATATCGTGGGCAGATGCTAAGTAAGTGGGAGTGACACCGAATCTACCGCTGGCAACTTGCTTGATGGCTGAGTTCTTTATTGTCCAGTACCTTTGCGGATCTTCTCCTCCCTCTCCTGAGTTGCTCTTCATACCAAGCCTATTGCAAGCCTCGGCTATAGTTTCGTGCGCTTCGGGTGACAAAGCTCCCAAAGACATACCACCAGTTACGAAGCGTTTGAGGATCTCCTCTATTGGCTCAACCTGCTCTATAGGTATGGGCTTCTCAGATTTTTTGTATGTGAGGAGATGCCTTAAAAAGGTGGGATGCTCTGTATTGGCTATTTGGGAGAAGGCTTTATAGTCTTCATAATCCTTAGTTTCCAAAAATTTGTGTAAAGCTCTTACCACAAAGGGCGACCATGCGTGCCATTCTCCACCCTTTCTAAACTTCATATCTCCGCCGTAATCAAGCTGAGGATTTTCAAGTTCGTAAGCCAATTGGTGTCTTTTGAGGAGACTCTCCTCCACTTCAAATATTCCGTCCGATTCAACGCTCACAGGTGTACCAGGGAAATACTCTTCTACAAAATCTCTGTTCAAACAAATAGTATCAAATATCTTTGCCCCTTGGTAAGAGTTGAGAGTTGATATACCCATCTTAGACATGATCTTTAAAAGCCCATCCTCAAGAGCCTTTTTGTAGTTCATGATGGCTTGCTCGTAGGGTATCTTTATCTCACCCTTTTTGCAAAGCTCGTATATGGTCTCGTAAGCAAGATAAGGATAAACTGCGGATGCGCCATAACCTATCAAACAAGCCATGTGATGCGTATCTCTAGCCTCTCCCGTTTCCACTATCAGAGATACTTTTGTGGAAAGTCCTCTGTCCGAAAGCCACTTGAAAACCGCCGACACCGCAAGTAAGCTTGGAACTGCAAGCCTGTAGCGTGACATATTTCTATCTGTAAGAATAACTATCTGCGCACCTTCTTTTACAGCTTCTTCCACACGCCTGCAGACTATCTCAACACCAAGTCTAAGATCGCATATCTGAACACCTTCGTACATAGCATCGTAGAGTATGTCCGTTATCCTTCTTTCTCCAGCCAAGTCTTGAAGCTCAACAACACAGTAGCTCCTCTCCTTTGGATAGGTTATAGGTACTTTACTGACTTTGAAGTATTTTTGCTCCTCAATAACTTTTATCTGATTAGGCAACAGTATGGGGCTTTCTATCTGGAAACGTTTGGCATGATGTTCAGTTTCCTTGAGGAAGTTCCTTTTGTGTCCCAAGTTCATCCTAAGGGACATGACAGCCTTTTCCCTTATTGGATCTATCGGTGGATTTGTAACCTGTGCAAACCTCTGTTTGAAGTACCTAAAGAGCAATACGGGCTTTTCAGAGAGGGGTGGAAGAGGTGTATCATCACCCATGGAGAAAGTCAGCTCTTTACCTTCCTGTGCCATGTATGAAATAACGTTCTTTATCTCTTCCTGAGTGTATCCAAAAGCTATCTGCTTCCTCACTCTATCCGTGTCTTCTTTAGGTTCAGGAATGGAATGCTCCCTTAATATGTCCGAAAGTTTAACAAGATTCTTTCTAAGCCACTCCCCGTAAGGCTTTCTTTGAGAGAGTTCTCTCAGGATTTCCTCCGTTTCCCTTACAGTACCTTTTTGAAGATCAACGCAAAGGGTATCTCCAGGTCCGAGTCTTCCCTTCCTCTTTATCTTTCTGTCAGAAAGGTCCACCATACCAACTTCAGAACCGAGCAGTAAGATACCATCTTCGGTGATGATATATCTTGCAGGTCTTAGTCCGTTTCTGTCAAGGTGCGCACCTATAACTTTACCATCGGTAAAGGCAATAGATGCAGGTCCGTCCCAGGGCTTCATGAGAAGGGACTCATACTCAAAGAACTCCCTAACTTCATCCGGCATGTCAGGTACCTTTTCCCATGCAGGGGGAATGAGCATATTTATGGCATGCTCAGGAGAGTAACCTACCAAACACAGAAGCTCAAAGACACGATCTAAAGATGCCGAATCACTTTCATCATAGGAAACTAAAGGTTTTATAAGGTCTTTACGATCGGCAAAAATCTCGTGCTCAAGCTCACTTTGAAGGGCAAGCATCCAGTTTCTATTTCCCTGTATGGTGTTTATTTCGCCATTGTGCGCAAGATACCTGAAAGGCTGAGCAAGCTTCCAGTTGGGGAAAGTGTTTGTAGAGTATCTTTGGTGAAAAAGGCAGAATGAGGATTCAAGCCTTTCGTCCCTTAGATCCGAATAGAAATTGTCAAGTTGCAGAGCCACCATCATACCTTTATAAACGATGGTGCGTGAGGATAGGGATGCTACATAGACCTTTTCGTTTATTTTCTTGTCCCTCTCTACAGTCCTTCTAAGGAGATACAGTTCCAGCTCCCTTTTATCCTCAGGCAGATTTCCGGCATCCAAAAGCAGGTGAAATATCTTTGGCATCACCTTTAGAGCCGTCTCTCCAACAGCGGATTTATTAACGGGTACTTCTCTCCAGCCTACCAAACCGAATGGGGATTTTTTTATATGCTCCTCTATGCGGTTTCTCACATCCTCATACAGAAAGAAGACACCTACGCAAAGGTTATCTATATGGGATACCTCAAGCCCTTCTTCGTGTATGTAATCAGAAAAAAATGTTTTGGGTATCTGTATGAGAATACCAGCACCGTCTCCTGTTTTTCCATCTCCTCCTATAGCTCCTCTATGGGTTAAATTTTTTACAGCTTCTATACCCCACCTTACTATCTGATTGCTCTGTTCTCCCCTTATGTTACATATAAATCCAACTCCGCAAGAATCGTACTCTCTTATCTCCATGTATACCACCTCTCAAAAAAGTAAAGGGACTAATATTTTAACTTAGTGATACTTGCTTATGTGTCAATAATTAAATTATTTGAGCGTCACCCATACCACCTTTTACGATAGAAAACCTTTACAAGCATGTAACCTACCGCAAAACCACCTATATGGGCAAACCAAGCTACACCTCCACCGTGCGCAAAGGGTAAAGTGAGGATACCGTTTAAGATTTGAATGAGTATCCACAAGCCTATGAAGAGTATCGCCGGAACCTCCATAAAGGTCAAGAAGAAAAATATGGGAACCAAGGCTAATATTCTGGCATGAGGGAAAAGCCAAAGATAGGCACCCAAAACTCCACTTATTGCACCGCTCGCTCCCACCATAGGTACGTCTACTCCGCCCGCCACGAAGCTAACGAAGGTTTGTAAAAGAGCCGCACCAAGACCCGAAAGCGTATAAAAGATAAGGTAATTTAGCCTTCCCAACCTATCCTCCACGTTATCACCGAATATCCAAAGAAACCACATGTTACCTATTATGTGTAACCAGCTCCCGTGCAGGAACATATGGGTAATGAGCGTGTAAGGTCTTTGAAAAACCTCAGCAGGTATAAGCCCGTAGCGATAGATAAACATGTTCATCTCATCTTCGCTTAGGCTCACCTGATAAAACCAAACAAGAAAACATACGAATATCAACATAAAGTTCACGAGGGGGACATTCCGACTTCTGTTGATATCCTTTATGGGAATCATGCTAATAGTATACTGTGTTATAATGAAGTTTTTGAATGAAAAAAGTCCTCATCTTAGGAAGCGGTCCCAACCGTATAGGTCAGGGTATAGAGTTTGATTACGCATGTGTCCATGCCATATATTCTCTGCGCGAAGAGGGAATAGAAACTATTATGGTAAATTGCAACCCCGAAACGGTATCTACGGATTACGATACTGCTGATCGGCTTTACTTTGAGCCTGTCGTTCTTGAAAATGTACTTGAGATAATCAGAAGAGAAAATCCCGACGGTGTTTTTTTACAGTTTGGAGGACAAACTCCTTTAAAACTCTCTTTACAGCTTCAGAAGGCTGGTGTGAAAATTCTCGGGACTCAGCCGGAAAGCATAGATATGGCTGAAGATAGGGAACTCTTCAGAAGGCTTGTAGAAAGCCTCGGTATAAAACAGCCACCGAGCGATACGGTAAGATCAAAAGAAGAAGCTCTAAGGGTAGCGAGCATCATAGGTTACCCCGTTTTAGTTAGACCATCATACGTTCTGGGTGGAAGGGCTATGAGGATAGTTTACGATGAGGAGGAGCTTTTGCGTTATCTTGAAGAGGCGGTAAGCGTAAGTTACGAAAGACCCATTCTCATAGACAAATATATATCAGATAGCGTAGAGGTTGACGTTGATGCTATAGGTGATGGTGAAGACTACCTTATCGGTGCAGTTATGGAACATATTGAGGAGGCAGGAGTTCATTCTGGAGATAGTGCGGCATGCATTCCACCTTATACTCTTGAAGAGGAAGCTATAAACATCATAAAGGAACAGTCTAAAAGGATAGCGAAAGCTCTTGACGTTAGAGGTCTCATAAATCTGCAGTTTGCAGTCAGAGGTGAGGAAGTTTTCGTTCTTGAGGTCAACCCGAGAGCTTCACGAACTGTACCCTTTGTGAGTAAAGCGATAGGTTATCCGCTCGCAAAACTCGCAGCTAAGGTAGGAATAGGCAAAAAATTGAAAGATCTTTTACCGGAAGTTTTTGAGAGGATTAAAAGGGGAGATGTTCACATAGCGAGTGACTTCATGAGTGCTGAAAAAAAGTTATACGCAGTAAAAGAGGTGGTTTTCCCTTGGAAGAGATTCCCCGAAGTTGATCCAGTACTGGGACCGGAGATGAGAAGCACGGGTGAGGTTATGTCTATAGACGAGGAGTTTGGTATGGCATACTACAAAGCTCAGCTTGCAGCTGGCAACAGATTACCTACAGAAGGTAAAGTCTTTATAAGTGTTGCCGATAAGGATAAGGAAAAGATCCTTGATCTTGCGAAGGGTTTTAAAAATCTGGGATTTAAGCTTTTTGCCACAGCAGGTACACACAGATTTCTAAAAAAGCACGGTATAGAAGCGAGTCACGTACTGAAAGTATCCGAAGGAAGACCTAACGTAGTGGATATGATAACAAACGGCGACATAAACCTGGTGATAAATACACCTACCGGTAAGAAAGAGAGAAGCGATGCTTATTACATAAGGAGGGCTGTGGTGCAGTATGATGTGCCTTATGCCACAACAGTAAGGGGGGGCTACGCCATGCTTTCCGCCATTGAATGCTTCATCAAGCGTGGTGGAAAAATCAGAGTTTACGCACTTCAGGACATACACAAATGAAAATTGTTTTAACAGGTCATCCAGGTATAGGTAAAACTACCGTTGTGAAAGAGGTAATACGCCATCTCAAAGATAGAGTAATTGGTTTTTGGACGGAAGAAGTTAGAGACAGGGTAAGTAAAAAAAGAACGGGTTTTAAGGTTGTGAGTACCGATGGCAAATCGGTTATCTTTGCAAGCAAGTTTTTCACTTCAAAGTACCTTGTAGGTTCTTACGGGGTGAATGTAGAGAGATTTGAGAGTGTAGCTCTTCCTATTCTTGAAAAAGCCATCAAAGATAAGGACAAGATAGTTGTTGTAGACGAGGTTGGGAAGATGGAGCTTTTCTCCGAGAAGTTTTCAAAAATGTTTGAGGTTATATTTTCTGATCCGAAGCGCTCAGCTTTAATCACCATTCCCATAAGGGATGTGCATCCCATCGTAAGATGGGTAAGGAAAAATCCTCAAGCGATACTTTTGGAAGTTACGAGGGAAAACACAGATGCCCTCATCTCCGAAATAATAGGCTTACTGACTCAATAGCATGGTACTTAACTTATCATGAAGCATAACACCGACAAAACAACCCATAGAGAGAAAGGGACCGTAAGGCATTGCGAAGGAAAGGTTTTTATACTTGAAGATGAGGGGCAATGCATACACAAGTCCAAACAGAGAACCCAAAAACACAGCATAAACCACACCCCACACACCTGTAACAGACCCTATAAAAGCCATAAGCTTTACGTCTCCGAAGCCTATGCCTTCCATTTTTCTAACCTTCACATAAAAGATGTATATGAAAAAGAAAGTCACACCACCTATTAGAGCGCCTAATATACTGTCAAGAAGGTTAAAATGATTTCTGAATATAGAAGTGA
The DNA here is from genome assembly GCA_041287335.1 of Hydrogenobacter sp. Lineage (NCBI taxonomy): Bacteria > Pseudomonadati > Aquificota > Aquificia > Aquificales > Aquificaceae > Hydrogenobacter > Hydrogenobacter sp. The sequence goes on along the minus strand of JBEULM010000042.1, from coordinate 6,825 downwards.
AAAGACCGAAGGCTAAACCACCAAGGTTTAAACTGTCCGGCAGTAAGAAAGTATCCCAATCTATGAACGAAAGGATCAAAAGCAGTGAAAAGAACACGAACATTACTATACCTTCAAGGTTTGCCCCCCACTTGGCATAAGATAAAAGGGCAAGAAATCCAGAAAGTACTTCTACAGCTGGATATCTTAGGGATATAGGAGCCGAGCATTCCCTACACTTACCCTTTAGTAAAAAATAAGATATTATGGGTATATTATCGTACCACTTTATTTTTGTCCCACACTTGGGACAATGGGATGGAGGATCTATTATGGATTCTCCTCTCGGAATGCGGTATATAAGCACATTGTAAAAACTTCCCAAAATGCTCCCCAACAAAAAAAGTGCCAAATAATCCATACTCATACTCATTTTATACCGAAAAGAGGTATAATTATAGTGATTAGGCAACGTGGCCGAGAGGCTAGGCGAGGGACTGCAAATCCCTTCCACGGCGGTTCGAATCCGCCCGTTGCCTTGACAAAAAAGATCGTCAGGAGGTAAAAGTATGCCAAACACCAAACAAGCTGAGAAACGTATGAGAAGGGATGCAAAAAGAAGGGTGAGAAACAGGTATCACCTTTCCAGGATGAGGACTTATATAAAGAAGTTTAGAAGGCTGCTGGAACAGGGTAAGTTGGAAGAAGCTAAGCAGTTCTTACCCCAAGTCGTAAGCGTTATATACCACACCGCATCAAAAGGTGTGATTCACAAAAACGAAGCATCAAGAAGAGCATCAAGGCTCAGCACCTTGCTTAATAAAGCTTTTGAGTCTACTAAGAAGGAGTAATGATAAGGGCTCTTTGAAGGTAAGTAAACTAAAAAAGTACACCAGCATACCAAAAGGTATTATAAAAGCTGTATAGGAAGGTTTGCTCATTAACTCCTTTAGTGGGAATATAAATACGGACATCACAGTAGAAGCTATCAGCGGTTTAGATAACAGCTTTAAGACTTCTCCCACAAGGATCGTCTCCCCCCTTGCCTTCCAAAAAAGATATACAAAACCTATCAAGGAAGAGGTTGAGGTCCCTAAGGCAAGTCCCACAACTCCCCACTTGAGGACAAAAGCGTAAAAGCTTCCAAATATACCTTCTGAGAGTACAGCAAACAGTGATGCTTTCACGGGAGTTTTTGTATCACCTTTGGCGAAAAATACGCTACTTAGAACTTTTTGTAAAGAGAAGAAGGTAAGACCCAAGGCGTATGCTTGGAGAACCAAAGAAGTAGTAAGTACATCACTTTCCAAAAACCTACCTCTACCATAAAGTAAGGCAATTATGTGATCGGATAGGGTTATAAGCCCAAAAGTAGCCGGGAGGGAAATGAGAATTACAAACCTGAAAGCTAAGTGCGTAGTTGGCTTTATATCTTCACCTTTGGAAAGTGCGGAAAGAAGAGAATTTGCCATACCTACAGATACAGCACCTAAGGGCAATTGAAATATACGGTTAGCGTAATAAAGGTAGGATATAGAACCAAGCGCTAAAAAAGATGCAAGTAATGTATCTATAAAAAAGGAGAGCTGAGCAACCCCAAAGCCTAAGATGGATGGTAATAGCCTCTTCACTAAAAGCTTTACATCTTTGTCAAGAATTAGGGAAAAACCCAGTTTAACATCTGCTTTTAGCAGAGAAGGAATGTTAAACAAAACCTGAGCTAATCCACCAAGAATAACGCCCGCTATAAGAGAGTAAAAACCAATCCAGTGAGAACAGAAGGCTATCACCAGAGAGAAAACTATGTTAAAAACCGCCTGAGCGAAAGCCGGCACGAAAAAAACTCCCTTTGTGTTGAGGATCGCCATGAAAAAAGAGCTAAGACCCACAAAAAAGAGGTAGGTAAATAGCCAGCGTGACATAAAAACGGCAATTTCAAAGTGGGGTCTACTTCTTATACCGGGAGCTATAAGACTCACTATGTATTCGGCGAAAAATATACCAAAAAGCGTTACCAGAAGGTTCACAGCAGTGTAGTAAGTAAAAACAGAATGAAGAAACTGTTTCTCTCTTCCACCCTTTATATCTTTGGCGTACACAGGTATAAAGGCAGCGTTAAAACCACCTTCTCCGAGCAGTCTTCTAAAGGTATTCGGAAGTCTAAAGGCTATAAAAAAGGCATCTGTTACTTGAGAGACACCAAAGTGATAAGCTATAAGAGCATCTCTAATATAACCCAAAGCCCTACTTAAAAGAGTCGCAACTGAGAAGCTTACCGAATGCTTAATCAATCCCATTTTTTTGGTGCCGGAGGCGGGAGTCGAACCCGCACGCCCTCACGGGCACTGCCCCCTCAAGACAGCGCGTCTGCCAGTTCCGCCACTCCGGCTGAGTTTTATATTATATACGATAAATGCCATGTTGCCAAGACTATACGCGATAACTGACGGTCAAAAATACGGAGCAAACTTTTGGGATAATCTTTACAAGGTTCTTGATAAAGGTGTCAGGATGATACAGTTGAGGGAGAAATCTTTAAGCGGAAGGGAATACTACGAAAAGGCGTTAAAGGCGCGGGAGATAACGAAAGAGTATTCAGCTATATTGCTGATCAACGATCGCATCGACGTAGCTCTCGCTGTGGGTGCTGACGGTGTACATCTTCCCCAAAACGGAATACCACCATCCTGCGTACGTAAAATGAAGAAGGATCTCATTGTAGGTTTTTCGGCTCATGATCTTGAGTCTGCCCTTTATGCGGAAAGCGAAGGTGCGGATTTCATAACGTTAGGTCCAATTTTTAAAACATCTTCGCATCCGGATGCAGAACCCATAGGGCTTAACGCTTTGAAGGAGATTTCAAAGAGAGTTTCCATACCAGTTTACGCTCTTGGAGGGATAAGCTGGGAGAGAATAAAGCTGTGTTACAAAAATGGAGCTTACGGAATAGCAGGTATAAGCTTATTTTTAGAGTAAATTTGTATCTTTCTTAAACTTTTTTTATAATTTGATTTATGGATCAGGTACAACCTTATTTTAGCCCTGTGGCTTATATCTTTAATTTCTTGTGGTTCTTTTTACTGATATTTTTCATCCTTGTCCCAATATGGAGGAGGTTTCTTCTCAACAAGGCGAGGGAGGCAACCATCGAACAGCTTGAAAGGAAAAGGGGAAGCAGAGTTATAACTCTCATACACAGACAAGAGAGCTTTGCTCTTCTTGGAGTTCCCATATTCAGGTTCATAAATATTGAGGACTCAGAGCAGGTATTGAGGGCTATAAGGATGACTCCTGAAGATATGCCTATTGATCTCATCATTCACACTCCCGGTGGTTTGGCGCTTGCTGCCACACAGATAGCTAATGCGCTGTCAAGACATAAAGCTCCCGTAAGGGTTATAGTCCCTCACTATGCTATGTCAGGAGGAACCCTCATAGCACTCGCTGCTGATGAGATCATAATGGATCCAAACGCTGTATTAGGACCTGTTGATCCTCAGCTCGCTCAAATGCCGGCAGCTTCTATACTTAAAGTCCTTGAACTTAAAAAGATAGATGAGATAGATGATCAAACGCTCATACTTGCAGACGTGGCAAAAAAAGCGATAGATCAGATGATAGAGTACTTAGTTGGTCTTCTAAAAAATAACGGTATGGATGAAGAAAGAGCCAAAAGGATCGCGCACGAGCTTGCCACAGGTAAGTACACTCACGATTACCCGCTTAGCGTTGAAAAGTTAAGAGAAATAGGATTGAACGTGAGCACGGATGTGCCTGAGGAAGTTTACGCGCTCATGGAACTGTTCCCGCAACCTATGGGATCTCAAGTACCTTCCGTGCAGTATATACCCGTACCATACAAGACACACAAGGTAAGATAGACTGATGCTAAAGTTTGAGGACCCTTTCCAAAAGGGCAAGGGCTATGTTTATATGATCTTTCTGTATTATCAGGGGGGGGACAAACCTGAGAACAGTTCCTGCGGTACAGTTAATCACAAGTCCATGATCAAGCGCCTTTTTTACTATAGCACTACAGTCTCTTTCTAAATCCAAACCTAACATAAGTCCAAGTCCCCTCACTTTACCGGTCTTTAATCTCTCAAGACCCCTTTTGAAGTATGCTCCTGTATCCATTACGTGATCAAGAAGCTCAGATACCTTACTTATAACAACTTTTGCGCACGCACAAGCCAAAGGATTCCCACCAAAGGTTGATCCGTGTGAGCCGGTAGAAAATACTTCCGAAACGCTCTTTCGTGCTATCACAGCGCCTATGGGGAATCCGCCTCCGAGACCCTTAGCGAGAGTTACTATATCAGGTTTTAGGTCAAAGTGTTCGTAAGCAAAAAACTTTCCGGTTCTTCCAACACCAGTTTGTACCTCATCAACCACTAAAAGTAATCCTTCACTGTGACAGAGCTGTTGTACCTTTTGGAGAAATTCATAATTGGCTACCCTTATACCACCTTCTCCTTGAACGACTTCAAGCATAATAGCGGCAGTGTCCTTCCTCAGGGCTTTCAGGAGGGAATCAAAGCTGTTATATACAGCATAATCAAAGCCGTCAAGTAATGGTTCAAAACCTTTATGTACCTTTTCCTGAGCGGTTGCAGACATGCTCCCGTAAGTTCTTCCGTGAAATCCATTGTAAAAGGTGATAATGCGGTATCTGTTTTCACCTTTTTCTCTGAAGTACCTTCTCACGAGCTTTATACCAGCCTCGTTGGCTTCTGTTCCACTGTTACAAAAAAATACCCTTCCCTCAGTCCAAAACCTTTCAACGAGCATTTTTGCAACTTCTTCCTGCCAAGGATTTTCAAAAAGGTTGGAGATATGCATGAGTCTCTGTGACTGTTCGCAAACAGCATTTAAAAGATCCGGATCGTTGTAACCCAGAGTGTTCACAGCAATACCTGCAACGAGATCAAGGTATTTTTTACCTTCACGGTCAAAGAGGTAAACTCCATCCCCTCTTACGAAACTTACCGGTAACCTTGAGTAAGTGTTCATAACATACATCTTTATCCTCTCCAGGCATTAGTTACAGGCATTCTCCAGTCCTTTCCGAAGGCTTTAGAGGTAACCTTTATACCTATAGGTGCTTGCTTTCTCTTGTATTCAGCGAGTCTTACCATACGCACCACCTTCTTTACAATTTCACGATCCACACCTCTTTGTCTTATATCTTCTTCTGAAAGTCCTTCTTCAACGTAAAGGGAAAGCACTTTATCTAAGATTTCGTAGGGTGGTAAAGTATCCTGATCTGTCTGCCCGTACCTTAACTCCGCAGAGGGAGGTTTTTTGAAAACCCTTTCCGGTATGTCAGGCTTTACAGAGTTCCTGTAGCGAGCTAATTTGTATACAAGCGTCTTGTAGACGTCTTTTAAAGGTGTGAAACCTCCCGCCATATCACCGTAGATGGTAGTGTATCCCACCGCCGTCTCACTCTTGTTGGATGTGGAAAGGACAAGCCAACCGTATCTGTTAGAAAGATAAAAAAGTATGTTTGCCCTTATTCTGGCTTGAAGGTTCTCATCAGCCACGCTAAAATCGCCAAAACCCAAAAGATCTCTGAAGTTTTTGAAGACCTCTCCGATGGAAAACTCACGAATCTCTATACCCAAGTTTTTTGCAAGGGCAAAAGCATCTTCCCGGCTCTCTTCTGACGTGAATTCTGAAGGCATGAATACTCCAATTACTCTATCCTTTCCCAGCGCATCAACAGCTATACAGGCAACGAGGGAAGAGTCTATGCCTCCTGAAAGTCCCAAAACCACCTTTTCAAAGCTGTTCTTTTGCACATACGCCTTTAGCCCAGTTTTCAGAGCTATGTAAATTTCTTCTTCTCCAGCGGGACTTTTTTCTACTCTCGGAGGAAGAATGGGAAGGTCTTTTTGTATCTGTGCATTGCATATGACTACACGATGGTTTTCTCTCCCTTCTCTGAGTCTCGTATCTACGAGCCTTTTCCTTCTCACTCTTTCCAGATCCAAACTTAACGTCAGTACATCTTCTTCAAAAGCTTTTGCCCTCGCATAAATGCTTCCATCAGGATCTATCACCACGCTCCTTCCGTCAAAGACAAGTTCATCTTGTCCTCCCACCAAATTTACGTAAACGACGTAGCACAAGTTGTCCTCAGCCCTCGCCTTCAAAAAAGCTTCTTTGAATTCATACTTTCCATAATAGTAAGGTGAAGCGTTTATATTGATGAGTACGTGCGCCCCCATAATAGAGTATGTCCTTTCAAAACCATCCGGATGCCAGATGTCCTCACACACAGAAAATCCCAATTTCACTTCTCTTAGCTGTAAGGTAAGTCCCCAATCTCCCTGCCTGAAGTACCTCTTTTCATCAAAAACCGAATAATTTGGGAGGAAACGTTTGTGGTAAGCTCCAAGTATGCGACCACCTCCTATCAAAACTGCAGAGTTATAAGTGTCTCCATCGTAAAAAGGCGTACCGATCACAGCCAGGGATGTGAACTTTTCAGAAGCTTTCTTTATAAACTCAAGCCATGTGGCGCATTCTCTTAAAAAGTCCATTCTTAAGAGAAGGTCTTCCGGAGGATAGCCCGAAAGGGCAAGCTCTGGGAACACAACCAGATGAGATACGCTATCATGCTCTTCCCAGATTTGCAATATCCTTTTTGCGTTGCCTTCTATGTCTCCCAACTTGGTATCAATCTGCGCAAGTGTTACATTTATGTTGTCTTTCATGAACTTACTATTATAAACTTTTTGTGTTAAAATAATACAGGAAGGAGGAGGAGAATGAAGAGATTAGCCCTTCTTTGTCTGATAGCCCCAGCCGTATTTTCCTGCGGTGGGGGGAGCGGTTCTG
>JBEULM010000041.1 GCA_041287335.1 Hydrogenobacter sp. | reverse complement strand
GGACCGGGAAGATATCCAGATACGAAGAGCTAAAGGGAAAAGTACCGGAGGATCTTCTTGAGCTTATGAACGTTCCGAGTATAGGACCTAAAACCTTAAAGCTCGCCTACGAAAAGCTGGGTGTTAGAAGTAAGGAAGATTTTATGAGAGCTGTAAGGAGCGGTATGCTGGCAACTCTACCAGGCTTTGGAGAAAAAAAACTCCAGAATATTATGAGGGGGATTGAGTTATGGGAAAAAAGCAAGGAGCGAATGACCCTAATAGAAGCTTACGAAATAGGTGAGGAGTATCTTGCTTATATGAGAAAACTGGGGAATTTAATTGAGAAGATAGAGCTTGCAGGTAGTTTGAGAAGAAGAAAGGAAACGATCGGAGACATAGACATACTTGTATCAGCTCCGAAGGAAAACTGGAATAAGGTACATCAGCACTTTGTGGATTTTCCACAAGTCAAGGAAGTACTTTTGAAGGGAGAAACCAAATCAAGCGTTATAATAAAAAGCGGAAGGCAGGTGGATCTGAGAACGGTTGAGGAACATCAGTGGGGTTCAGCCCTCCAGTACTTCACGGGTTCAAAGGAACACAACATAAGGATTAGGGATATAGCTAAAGCGAAAGGTTTAAAGATAAGTGAGTATGGGGTTTTTAGATCTGACACAGACGAGTGGTTAGGAGGTAAAAAAGAGGAGGAAGTTTATAACCTGATAGGTATGCAGATGCCTCCACCGGAAATAAGGGAGAATGCCGGTGAAGTGGAGCTTTCTCTTGAATGGAAACTTCCCAAACTCCTTTCACGGGAAGACATAAAAGGAGATTTTCATATACACACCGACTGGAGTGACGGCATAGGCTCTCTGGAAGAGATGATCGAAACAGCTTATCGCATGGGTCACAGATATGTGGTTATAGGTGACCACTCCCAATCCTCAAGGGTGGCAAAGGGACTCGATGTGCAAAGGTACAAACAACAGTGGAAGGAGATAGATAAGCTCAAGGAAAAGTATGAAGCTCAAGGTTTTTATATACTCAAAGGTTGTGAGGTAGACATCCTCCCCGACGGAAGTCTTGACCTTCCAGATCATCTACTTGCTGAGTTTGATTTTGTTGTTGCATCAATACATGCGAGGTTCTCACAGGACAACACATACAGGATACTCAAAGCTATGGAAAACCCGTACGTTAATCTCATAGGACATCCAACTGGTAAGTCTTACGGTACCAGAGAGGGTTATCCTTTAGACATAGACAGGATTATAGAGTTCGCCAAAGAGACCGGTACAGCCCTTGAACTAAACACCTTCAGAGCTGACCTGTCACCGGAAAATGTTCGTAAATGTATGGAGCAGGGGGTTTTCATAGCTATAGTTACCGATGCACATGCGCCTGCACACCTCAGGTATATAGATCTTGGGGTAGGTCTGGCAAGGCGGGGATGGGCTTTACCTGAACTTACCTTGAATACGAAAGATGTATGGGGTGTAAGGGAATTTGTCCTCAAAAAGAGAAAGCTCATGATGGCTACTTAAAGTTTTCCCTTGCTTTTATCATATTTGTTATCACCTGATTGATAGGTGCTTTTATTCCTGCCTTGATGGCAAGCTTAACTATTGCACCGTTGAGAGCATCTATTTCCGTTCTTCCTCTTTTTAGGTCCTCAAGCATGGAAGGGTAATGTTCTGCAGTAGGTGGCAGAAGTTTGTTGTAAAAGTGTTCTTTATATTCTTGGGAAGATGTGTGAAAAGTACTTATGCGATTGGCTTTTAAAACCTCAAAAATCTCATCTATTATTCTGTCCATGATCTCTCTGGTGTATGCATTTTCTGCGATCTGCCCGTAAGTTGCAGAAAACAAAGCACCGAGAGGATTAAGGGCGCAATTGTATATAATTTTTTCCCAGAGGTATTTATAAACTTCCCTTTCGTAACGCGCAGGAATTCCAGCTTGGCTAAAAACATGCGCCAGATCTTTTAAAAAGGCTTCTTCCACACTACCTGAGGGGCTACCAAGTACTACATCATCTGCACATACAGTCACTTTCACGCTTCCCCATTTTAAAAGCTTTGCTCCGAATATAACCCTTGAAAGGATCACTCTATCCTTTCCAAAAAGCTCCACAGCTCTTTCGTAATTGCCATACCCATTTTGAGCTATCAAAATATAAGAACCTTCCTTGACAAATTTGTATACGCTTTTTAGAGCGTCTTCGGTGTCGTAGCTCTTTACACAGATAACTATAACGTCAGGTTTGTAGGGAACAAGTGAAGGGTCATTTATCGCCTTTATATTCTGAACAAACTCTCCCCATATACCTTCAACCTTTATACTCTTAAGATCTCTGCCGGGTTTTAAAAGTCCCACAGCATCGTATTTAGCTCTCGTAAGAAAAGACAAAAATACGCTTCCAACCGCACCTAAACCTACCACGAGAAACCTCATTCTTTCTCCTCAAGCCTAATGTACGGCATTATATCCGCAAGATCTATGTATCTATCGCATGCATTTACAAGCTCGACCGCAGAGCTTTCCTTTGTAGATACACAGATAACTTCTTTTCCAAAATCCCTCAAAACCCACACGAGCTTTTCAAAATCGCTATCTCCAGAACAAAGCACCGCAATATCGTAATTGTCTTTGGTAAGTAATACATCTAAAGCCATATCCACATCAAGGCTTCCTTTGTAAGTCCCATCTTTGAGTTGCTTTATGGGTTTTTTAACGACCGTTATACCGCTGAAAGCCAAGAGCTTTATAAAGTTCTCCTGTTTCTCGTCCCCTTCCCTGTAAGCAAGGTAGAAAAAGGTATTGTATATGGTGTAATCTTTTTTGAAGTAATCCACAAGCTTTATAAGATCTATCTTCTGGTGAAGTATGTGTTTTTGCACAAAGTAAAAGTTAGCTCCGTCTATAAATATGCCCGCCCTCTTTCTCATGCCTTCAGGTGATCTCTTCCTCCTGCACTGACACAACAACCTTTGCAGGCCTAAGCACGCGCTCGTGGATCATGTAACCTTTCTTGATGACTTTTGTGATCGTATTTGGTGGTACATCCGGATTGTATTCCTTTTCCACCGCCTCCGCTAGGTATGGATCAAACTCTCTGCCTTCTATCTGGAGTTCCCTTATACCGTACTTCTCAAGTATCCTCCTGAGCTCTCTGTATATGAGTTCAAAACCTTTCAAAAGGGTGAAAGGATCCTGCGTGACGCTGGAAAAAGCTCTCTCAAAGTTATCAACCACCTCAAGCAGATCAAGGGCAAGCTTTTCGTATCCATACTTTCTCTGTTCTTCAAGATCCCTACGGTACCTATCTTTGAAAAGCTCCAGTTCTCTCTGAAGATCTACATATCTCTGATTTGCGACCTTGGCTATCTGCTCCAATTTAGATACCTTCTCTTCAAGTTCCCTTATTTTCCTGTCTTCCTCTCTTAATTCTTCTCTAACTTCTTCCACTTGATGTGTCAATCCTTCTTGATTTTCCTTTTCTTGCATTCCTTCACCTCCTAAAAGAAAGTATATATATTTAAATCTACGATGAGAGCGATTTTTGACAAAAAGCTAATAGAGAAGTATGATAGACCAGGACCAAGATATACGAGCTATCCACCTGCTACGGAGTTTCACGAAGGGATCAGGGAAGAGGATTATGTAAGAAAGCTACTTGAGAGCAATGAAAGAGGTAGACCCTTGTCCCTATACTTACACATACCTTTTTGTGAAAGTGCGTGTTGGTTCTGTGGGTGTAACGTGATCATATCTCACAGAAAGGATGTAACCAAAAGGTATCTTGATTACGTATACAGAGAAATGGAGGCACTGAGATCATACATAGATACTTCCAGAAAGGTGATTCAACTGCATTGGGGTGGAGGAACTCCAAATTTCCTCACCGATAGGGAGATAAGGGAACTTTTCGGCAAGATAAGGGGGAACTTTACCGTTGATGATCATGCCGAAATAAGCGTTGAGATAGATCCCAGGTACCTTTCAGAGAGTCAGCTTGAGACCTTTAGAGAAGTAGGTTTTAACAGGATCAGTATGGGGCTTCAGGACCTTGATGAAGAAGTACAAAGGGCTATAAACAGAATCCAACCTGAGGATCTTATGAAGGATGTAATGAAAAAGCTGAGGGATCTGGATTTTAAGAGTATAAACATAGATCTCATTTACGGACTTCCTTATCAAACACCCGAGAAGTTTAAAAAGACAATAGAGAAAACCATAGCCCTGGATCCTGACAGAGTTGCTGTATTTAATTTTGCTTACGTACCTTGGATAAAACCTCTTCAGAGAAAGATAGATCCTTTGACACTGCCTCCACCTGAGGACAAACTCAAGATACTTGAAATGACCATAGACATGTTTCAGGAGGCAGGGTACGTCTTTATAGGTATGGATCACTTCGCCAAACCTGATGACGAACTCGCTATAGCCCAGAGAGATGGGACTCTTTGGAGGAACTTTCAGGGATACACTACAAAGAAGGGAGTGGATCTTATCGGTATAGGAGCTACTTCCATAGGCATGCTTTACGATGGATACTTTCAAAACTACAAGACAATAAGGGATTACTATATAGCTATAGATGCAGGCAGGCTACCTATTATGAAAGGTTACCTACTTACCTACGAGGACCTTATAAGGAGAGAAGTTATTATGGATCTGATGTGTCACTTTTCGTGCAGTTTTGAGAAGATAGAGAGCATGTTTGGTATAAACTTTGAAGAGCATTTTGAGAGGGAGCTGTGCGAGTTGAAAGAGATGGAATCTGATGGTCTTCTGACAGTAAAAGATAAGAAGATCACCGTTATGCCTGAGGGTAGACTCCTCATCAGGAACATAGCCATGGTCTTTGATGAACACATCAAGAATAAAAAAGAGCTTAGGTTTTCCAGAACCATATGAGTAAACTTCTTGAAGTAAACTCTTTAACCAAAGTATTTAAAGTGAGCAGAGGATTGTTCGGATCAGCATACCATACCGCAGTAAAGGATGTGAGTTTCAGTATAGAACAAGGAGAAATATTTGCTCTCGTAGGAGAGAGTGGTTCTGGTAAAACCACCATAGGCAGGATCATCCTCAGGCTTGAAAAACCCACACAAGGGAGTGTAAAGCTAAGGGGGGTAGACATAAAAAGTATGGGGAAAGAGTATACCAAAAGGGTAGGAGCGGTCTTTCAGGATCCCTTTTCTTCCCTTAACCCTTACATGAATGTGAGGGAGATCATTGAAGAGCCTATGATCGTTCATGGGTTGAAGGACAGAGATGAAAGAATAGGAAAAGTTATGGATATGGTTAGGCTTTCGGAAGAACTTCTTCAAAGAAAACCAAACCAACTTTCAGGCGGACAAAGGCAGAGGGTTGCCATAGCCAGGGCTGTGTCTCTATCTCCCGATCTTTTGGTTGCGGATGAACCGACAGCTTCCCTTGATGCCAGCGTCAGAAAAGAGATACTAAACCTATTTGCAGAATTAAAGCAGATGGGTATAAGTACCCTTCTCATAACCCACGATATAAGGGCTGTTGAGAGAATAGCCGACAGATTGGGTATTATTTATGCTGGCACACTTATGGAGCTTGGAAACAAAGATGAGGTGCTTGCAAATCCCAAGCATCCCTACACTAAGTACCTTCTTGAAAATGTACCCGCACGGCATCCCAGATATAGAAAAATAGATGTGGAGGAAAACGAAATCTCTGAAGGTCAAAACTTGACAGGATGTCCCTTTTACTGGCTCTGTAGTGAAAGGATGGAGGGCTGTAAAGAGAACGTAAAGGAGGTTTTATCCGATGGAAGACTCGTCAAATGCAATTTATACTGAAATCCTCCTGATCGTTTTTCTCTTATTACTTTCAGGATTTTTTTCCTCCTCAGAGATTGTCTTTTTCGGTGCTAACAGATACCTATTGAAGAGATATAGCAAAAGTAAAGCATACAGTCTCCTAAGGAAACTTCTTTCTAAACCGAGGGAACTTCTCTTTTCCGTACTTATAGGTAACGAGGTGGTGAACGTGTTGATCTCTTCTTACGGGACGAAGATATTCGTTGATACCTTCGGGAAAAAAGGTGCTACCCTTTCCGTGTTAGTTATGAGCTTACTGATATTTGTAATAGGAGAGGTAATGCCTAAGAATCTTGTTCTTCCCTTCACAACGAGACTTTCCCTCCTTTACAGTCCGATCTTTTATGTCTTTCATACCCTTTTTGCCCCTGTGAGGTTGCTTTTTGCAAGGTGGGTTGAAAAGCTCTTGGGATCTTCCGAACCGAGCGCTGAGGAAAAAAAGAAAGTGGATCAAGTTTTTTGGGAGATATTTGAGATGGGTCATTATGCGAATCTGTTCAGTACGGAGGAAAGGGAAGCGGTAGAAAGAGCCATGTCCCTTGATGAAGTTCTTGTAAAAGAGATAATGACTCCCAGACCTGACATTTTCGCTCTTGATGAGGAGCTCACCGTTGAGAAAGCCTACAGTAAGATAATTGAGAAGAAACATTCCCGTATACCTATCTTCAAAGGGGATCTTGACAACATCACGGGAATCGTGTACGTGAAAGATATAGTACCCATTTACGAAAACACAAATAAGAAACTGAAGGATTTCAAAAAGGAAGTACTCTTTGTACCGGAGATTTTAAATGTTATTAATTTGCTCAAAGAGATGAGGGTATCAGGTGTACAGATAGCTCTTGTGGTAGGTGAACATGGAGAGGTTGCCGGATTAGTTACCATCCACGATATACTCAAAAGACTCTTAGGAAGCGTACCGGAAGTTTGGGAAGAGGATACAGTCAGAATATCAAAAAGTACTTACAGGGTTTACGGTTGGGCTGACATAGAGAAAGTTGCAAAAATTATAGGTTTTAATCTTCCGGAAGAGTATGAATATGATACGGTGGGTGGCTTTGTTATGGCAAATCTCTCTAAGGTACCCGAAGAAGGTGATGAGTTTGAGTACGATGGCTTTAAGTTCATAGTAGATAAGATGGATGGTAATAGAATAGTGAGTTTGTATATAATGGCTCTTGAAGGTGAGAGAGTTTAACACTTCAAAGGAGTTCTATAGCATCTTTTACATGAGACACGCTGAGAATTTCCATACCCTCCATATGCGTGCTTACAGTTCTTGGTAAGATCGCACGCCTGAAACCAAACCTGTTTGCTTCCCTCAGTCTTACATCTGCAAAGTGAACTGCTCTTAGCTCCCCTGATAAACCTACCTCCCCAAATGCCACGAGATCAATTACTGGTTTATTCTTCAATGAAGATGCTATTGCAAGAGCAACCGCAAGATCTGCCGCTGGCTCCCTAACTTGCATACCCCCAACCACATTTATAAAAACGTCCCTGTCCCTTGTGAATATATTACACTCCTTTTCAAGCACAGCAAGTATTATAGAAAGCCTATTCACATCGTAACCTTGCGCCCTCCTCTGAGGTGTGGTGTATAGAGCTTGTATAGTAAGAGCTTGAACTTCAACGAGGACAGGTTTGCTTCCTTCCGTATATGGAAAAACTACACTTCCAGAACTGTTCGTTCTCTCCTGAAGGAAGAAAGCCGAAGGTTCGGGAACTTCTTCCAAGCCTTTATCAAGCATTTTGAATACCGCTACTTCTCCCGATGCACCAAACCTATTTTTCACTACCTTCACGATCCTATAAAAATTGAATCTCTCACCCTCAAAGTAAAGTACAGTATCTACAAGATGTTCAAGCACCTTAGGTCCAGCAATGTTTCCCTCTTTGGTTATCTGTCCAACGAGAAATACAGGAATATTTTTTGATTTACAAAGTTCCGCAATTTTAAAGGCACACTCCCTTACCTGAGATACAGAACCGGGAGATGAAGAGATATTTTCCGAATACAGAGTTTGGACAGAGTCTACTACGAGGAGTTTGGGACTTACGTTTTGGACAATTTCAATGAGAACTTCTAACCTTGTTTCCGGAAGTACTAAAACTTCTTTACTCAAAACACCCGTCCTTCTCCCTCTAATGGCTATTTGAGAACCTGACTCTTCACCTGACACGTAAAGTACATGTCCGTATCTTTGGGCGTATCTATCGGATATTTGAAGTAATAAAGTGGACTTGCCTATGCCTGGCTCTCCAGCTAAGAGGACCACTTGACCCGTGACTATACCACCACCTATAGCTCTATCCAGATTCTCAAAACCGGTACTTTTTCTTTCAAGCTCTTCCTGATCCCACTCCAGTATGGATTTAACCGGAGATATTTCTCTGTAATTTTTTAAAAGCACACTGTCCCTCTCCTCCACAAACGAATTCCAGCTACCGCACGATGGACACTTTCCGAGCCATTTTGCTGATGAGTAACCGCACTCCTGACATACAAACTGTATTCTATCCTTCTTCATTTCCCCGCTTAGAGTATCCCTTTGCATAGACAAATATCTCACTTATAGACATTTGTCCAAGCATCGGGTTTGGGACTATCACCCAAAACCCCAAAATAGGAGTTCTGAGCGAGTAAGCCCCGTGCCTTACTCCTGAGGCACTCACACCGCTCACCAGACAGGTTTTTCAAAAACTCCTCCACCTGCCTGACAAGGGCTTTGCCAATGCTGTGTAAATTAGAGCTACTTACCCGGTAAGCACGGCTTACCAGATTTTTCGCCCCATTCACATCAGCATTGGTTTTATATCCACATAACCTACATTCAAATCTCTCCTGTGATTTCCTGTTCTCCTTGTCCACATAACCACATGAACTGCATGTCTGTGAGCTGTAGGCTGGATTAACTTCAATAACCTCTATACCATACTCCTCCCTAATCTCTTGTAGCTTCTTCTTTAGCTCCCCATAGCCGTA